>NZ_JAXDRQ010000009.1:0-135074 GCF_034090965.1 Absicoccus sp.
TAAAACTTGCTTTCCAGTTATTGTCCGCATTTAAGATTACTGTTTTTCCCGTATCCTTGCCATCGGCCAGCAGATGTACCTTTACTTCTTTGGCTCGTTTGCCATCCTGATCATTCGCATCCTCCCATTTCTTGGAAACCGTGATGGATGTTGTTGCTACTTGGTTATCGAAAGTAATGGCATCAACATTCGTTCCATTTTTCTGATATGTTGGATTGGCAAGGATTCGTCCTGTTTCATTGCCGGATGCATCGTATTCCAATTGCGGTGTTACCGTAACTGTGTATTCACTATTATCATATGTATATGTATTATCGGGCCCCGGCACTTCTTTTATTGTGTATGTATAGGTCTTACCAACATCATTTTTATCATAGGAAATTTCACGGAAATGGATTTGTCCATTTTCGTCATTTTTCTTTGTTTGAAGTACTTTTCCTGTAGATGTTAGCAATTGAAAATTAAATTGTCCTTTATCCGGTTTTTGTGATCCATTGATTGTTTTATTCGCTGTTAGAGTCAGTCCTCCACCGTATTTAACGGTTTTTGTGGTATTCCCACCTACAGTATTTTTGACGGTGTATCCAATTGGTACATCTGTCATATCCACAACAAATCGTACATAGGTTGTCATCGATCCTTCGATTTTTTTGATATTTGTGATATGGATATCTTGCGGATTGGTAGTATCTTGTTGAATGGAAAAATAGTCATTGGATTCAGCACTCACATATTTGACATGTGGATCTAAATGATCAATCAAACGAATTTCATTTTTCGCAAAACCATTACTATTCCAGAATTTGATAGTATAGGTAACATATTGATCGCTTGGATCACTAGAAATAATGGATTTATCTACGCTTTTCTCACCATTAGAGGCACTGTTATTTCTTCCTTGTAAGACATAGCTTCGATTTTCTTGGTGTCGACTTCCATCTTCCGTATATGTAATTGTAGCTGTATTTGTAAACTTTGAGGTATTGGATCCTTCTGGGATATCTACCCAATAATTGATTTGGATAGCATCTTCTAACTCTCCTGGATAATAGAAATTCAGTGTTTGTCCTGAAAGCTGAACTGAATATAGAGATGGATCAATTACCTCACTGGTTGATGTATTGATTACTTCAATTGGTTTTGACAAATTCAATGTCATTCCATCGGGTATGATGTCAACAATATTAAAATCTGAAATTTTCCCTTTCTTATTATTGATGAGCAATCGATATCGAATCGTAGCTGATTGACTTAAGTCAGCCACTCCAATTTGTGAGGCACTATCCCCATTCCCTTCCGAATAATCATATCCGCCAAAGGAAACGCCATCATTACCGGCAGCATCTTTCATGATCGTATCTGTATATATGCCACTTCCTCCCGAAGAACTGACCGGAAGAACGGTAATTGTTTTAGATGCATCGCCTACCGTAATATCATCGGTTGTTGTGGTATCGGCATGCATGCTCACATAAGCACTAAAGCTACCAGATAAACCACTTTCAATTCCTTGTGCAAGAACCAGCTTATATTGCCCGTTACCTAAATCAATAGAATTGGTAAAATGTTGGGCATTTAGGGAAAATTGAACGTGATTCGCAATATCCGTTGGAATGGATACGATAATATAGTCTCCTGCCGTAGCACTTTGTTGATCAATTGTGTAGCGAGCCGAGACAATCGCTGTGGTACCCGATTGAAAGGTATCATTGTTGGTACTGATCGATGCATGAAAATAAGAAGATACATCTTGACTTACTTGATTTTGTACATTGTTTAGTTCCGTTGTCGTATCCTCTGTCGAAGTAGTATTTTCTGCTGATTCGGATGATGTATTAGCTACTGCCGTTGTTGGGTCATCCATTGAATTTGCTTGTATCGTTGTTGCATTGGATCCGAACACACCAAAAAACATAACGACAACTAAAAAAAACGATATTGTTCTCTTACTCCACTTGTTCATCTTCTTTCCTCTCCTTTAAAACATTGCATGCTCTTACATAAACTTTACCCCCCTTCCCCGAATAATGTAAATATCGTTTTTTACATATATTTTACTTTCACAAAAAATAACCGAATTATCTATGATAACCCGGCTATTTTGTTTGGATTTTATTTTGTTTATTTATTCACCTAAATAACGTTTCAACAAACCTTCAAAAGCTTTTCCATGACGTGCTTCATCACGTGCCATTTCATGAACGGTATCATGGATGGCATCCAAGTTTTGTTGTTTTGCTTTCTTCGCTAATTCAAATTTACCTTCGGTTGCACCATATTCTGCTTCAATGCGAAGTTCCAAATTTTTCTTGGTCGAATCGGTTACAACTTCACCTAACAATTCTGCAAAACGAGAGGCATGATCTGCTTCTTCAAAGGCAGCTTGACGATAATACATACCAATTTCAGGATATCCTTCACGCATAGCTACACGGCTCATAGCCAAATACATACCAACTTCTGAGCATTCCCCTTCGAAGTTTGCACGCAATCCTTCAATGATTTCTGGATCCACACCTTTAGCTACGCCAACAACATGTTCAGCAGCCCATTGACGTTCAGCTGTTTCATCCACCAAAACAAATTTGTCTTTTGGTTGTTTACATGTTGGGCATTTCCAATCCGCAGGAAGATCTGCAAATTTAACGCCTTCTACTTCTTCATCATAGATGTGACCACATACTGTACATTTATACTTTGCCATAAAAATTTCCTCCTTTAGTTTCTATTTTTTGATTGGGATTCTTCTAAACATGACGCGCATGTGCCAAAAAACTGAATGGAACACCCCGTGATCTGACCCTTGAATTGATGACTGGCTCTTTTTTCTATTTCCGAAATATCCAGATCATCTTCCATATCATATACACGTCCGCATTTTTGGCAGATGAAGTGATTATGGGGAATCATATTTCCATCATAATGATCCGCACCGATACCTGTTGGTAATCGACGTATGACACCCAAATCTGTCAATACTGACAAATTTCGATAGACCGTACCCAAACTAATATTAGGAAAGATCTTAGATACATCGCTATACACATCATCCGCTGTAGGATGGTCTTTTCGATGTTTGATGTTTTCTAAAATAGCTTCCCTTTGTCGGGTATACTTCAATGTTGCCATGTTTTCTCCTTTTCAATAATAGTAACTATTACTGTTTTTATAATAATCAAAAGAGGGTCTACTGTCAACCCTCTTTTTGAAGAAATTTATTTATTGCGAAGTGGCTTTCCTTCTTTATCCCACATACCAATTCCAGTGATTGCACAAATCATCGAGAAGATAGGCACGATGAAGATAAACCATGCATAAGGAATATATGCATTGGAGCATCCCAATACGCCCATGACATAAATCGTAGCAACTCCCCAAGGAACGATAGGTGCGGATAGAGTTCCGGCATCCTCTAAGGTACGAGACAGTACTTTTCGGTTGATGTTCATATCATCAAAAGTCGATTCAAAAGTTTGTTCTGTAACGATGATCGATACGGTTTGGCCACCAGCTGTCAAGAAATTGACAATGTAACAATAAATCAAGGTTACAAAGACCAAGATGGATTTATTCTTGATAAACTTCAATAAGACATTTTGTGCTAAGACTTCCAAGATTCCTGTGGATGTGATGATAGCACCCATGACAGAAGCAATCATAAATGTTACCAACAATTCGGCCATGGATAGAACGCCGCCTCGATTCAACATAGGATCGACGATCGCTACGCCTGTTTTGATGGAGAAGCCATTGAAGGCAAAATTCATCAAATCGACAAAATTTACGCCTTGGAACACCATCGCAAAAAGAACAGATACACAAACGGCCAATCCCATTCCCAATAAAGATGGCAATTTAAATACCGAAACCAAAATAACTAAGATAGCGGGCAAGATCAATAATAAATTGATATTAAAATTTTTGGATAACGTATCCATGATCAATTTTTGTTGGGCCAGATCCATGGATCCACCACTATAATGAAGACCAGCAATCGTAAATAAGATCAAGGCAACGATTCCTGCAGGCAATGTCGTAAATTGCATCGAATGAATGTGATCATACAATGGAACTTTGGATACTCCACTCGCTAAGTTGGTCGTATCCGATAATGGTGACATTTTATCACCTAACCATGCACCAGAAACGATGGCACCGACAACCAATGGAATGGGAATACTTGTTGTGGAAGCAATCCCCACCATGGCCAACCCCATTGTGGCTACAGAACCAAATGACGTACCTGTAAATTCAGAAGTCAATCCACATAATATAAAAGCCAATGGTACTAAGATCTTTGGTGAAATGACTTTCATGCCATAATACATCAAGCTTGGAACGGTTCCACCTGCCATCCAGATACCAACCAACATACCGACCATGATGACGATCAAAAAAGTTGGCATACAATCGGCAGCTGTTGAAATGATTGATTTTTCAACTTCTTTCCACGGAATCCCTAAGATCTTTGTGATGATGACCGACACAACAACACCGGCAAATACGGACATTGTTGTATTGACCCCAATATTGATCATCACGATCAAGGTCAATACGATTGCCAAAAATGAAATCAACGCAAACGCCGTTGATGGTTTATTTCTCTCCTCCATACTATTTCAATTCCTTTCTCAAAAAGTTTTCTGCACTTTCCATACGTGCTTTTCGATAGGCAAATGACATAAATCGATGTTCTGCCCCAGGTACGATCAATAAATTGGCTCGGTCTTGATAAATCTCTTTGTACGTATAGGAACATTGGCAACTTGCCGTAGTGTCTTGATCTCCATGTACAATATTGACGTGTTTGTCAAATTGTGCCGCCTCTTTGTACGGATCCAATTGAAAACAATCTTGATAAAAGGCATAGCCCATCTTTAATCCTTCAGCATCGGCACATTGGATTTGTTCAATATCCGATACATCGGTCCCACATAATGTCTTGTGTTCACGTAAGTTGTAGATCAGATCCGGTGCTGGACACCACATTGATAACGCTTTGATTTCATCTTTGTGACGACCGGCTACCATCGATGCAACCGCTCCGCCTAGACTTGTTCCATGTAACGCGATTTTGTGCGGATCCACAAAATTTTGTGCTCGTACAAACGACAACATCGCTTCCGCATCTTTGATTTCACTAGATACAGTCATATCTTCAAAGCGTCCATCGCTTTCACCACTGCCATTCATATCAAATCGAACACTCGCAATGCCGTCTGCACAGAGTCTTTTCGATAATTCGGTATGAACAAAATTGATTTCATTGCGATCATCACAGAATCCATGCAACAAGATGACCATACCAACTGGTTGGCTCAAATCGTCTGGAACATGCATCATGCCTCGAAGTGTCAATCCATCACGAATGATTTCCACATATTTCTCCATGTCATTTTCCTCCCGATGGAGGTATCATACCATAATTTCCCACATTTGTTTATATTTTTCACTCATTTGTTCATAATTTAAATACATAAAAAGCCCCGATATCTTTCTATCCGGACTTGTTTTATGTCCATCGATCAAGCACCTGTCATGGGATGATCGATGGTAATCACTAAATAAACTTTTTTATGGGTTTTTATATGGGCTTCCAAGATTTGGGTCAACTCGGCTTTCGATCTTTTTTCATTAAATGGCACCACTAAATCAAATACTAAATTCGTATGGGTGGGCCCATCCACAATACGGAAATCATGAAAGGTCCATCCTTCATCAATTTCTTTTATCGCATTTTTTACGACCAATCGATATTGATTCGTCAATGGATCATTGATTTTTACCGGATCCATATGAAGGACCAATTCCATTTGAAGTTGGTCTTTGACTATGTGTTCCAAATTATCAATGGTATCATGAATATCCAAGATATTATCTTCGGCATCGACTTCCACATGCGCACTCGCAAAGACTTGACCTGGACCATAATCATGGATCATGACATCATGTACACCAAAAATTTTATCGTCTTCCATCAGTATTGTTTTCAAGGCTTTGATCGTTTCTGGATCTGGCGCCTTACCAATCAAATCATTCACGGTTTCTTTGATGAGTTGGAAAGCATTGTACATGATCAACACAGATACGATGACACCCATATATCCATCTAAATTCACATGAAGCAGTGGTGAAATACATGTCGAAAGCAATACCGCACTGGTACCAAACAAATCACTGATGGCATCCATGGCCACGGCTTTTAATAGAGAAGAATGATACGTTTTGGACAGGTCCATATTATAGAAATACATATATCCTTTGACACAAATGGAAATCACCAAAACCAAAATAGTGATCCATCGAAAATCAATCGCATTGGGATGTTGGATCTTCAGGATACTTTCTTCCATCATGCGAATGCCTAAGACACATAGAAATAAAGCAATCACAAAGGAGGTCAATGTTTCGGTGCGTTGATGTCCAAACGGATGTTCTTGATCGGCTGGCTTATTCGCAAAATGAAAAGATATGACAGACACAATACTGGAGCCTGCATCGGTTAAGTTATTGATTCCATCAGCCTGGATCGAAATTGAATGGACAATGGTGCCAATGCCAAATTTGATCACAAATAAAAATATATTGAAAAAGATACCCAAACTGCCGCTAATACGACCCACAATATCACGTGTATGCGCAGAAGTTGGATCTTGTCCTTTTGTATATCGTCGAATTAACCATTGAATCATACCCATGATACTAGCATTCCCACTTTTCCTTTTCAATGGATTTTCGTAAGCTGCATAAAACTCTTTATTCTTCATGAAAGTTTATGTTATAATGATCGGGCATGGAGACGTATCGAAGTGGTCATAACGAGCTCGACTCGAAATCGAGTTGTCCATCCGGGCACGAGGGTTCGAATCCCTCCGTCTCCGCCATTGTTATCAAAAGCCTTGAATACAGGCTTTTTTTCTTTACCTGCTTGTAACATACCCTGTTCTGTATCACCAGAAAATATTTTGTGGATCCAGTACAATCTACAAGACACAATGGATAGAGCCCATAATAAAAAGGTCAATGCTCCTGAATATTTTCCAGGCATTGACCTTTTTTCATAAACATTTATTCTTCGCCGTATCGTTCTCGATTTTTCTGAACGATCTCAATGATTTCACTGGCCGTTTCTTCTATGGCTTTATTGGTCACATCAATCACACGACAATGTAGACGATACATGATGTTATTGGCATACTCTAATTCTTTTTCGATCCAATGCACATTAGAATAATTGGCTTCTGGTTCCAAACCAATGGTTTTTAATCGTTCACTACGAATCGAACTTAATTTTTCTTTGGATACGCTCAAGCCAATAATTTTATAGGGAGGCACCTGAAAGATTTCAGGTGGTAATGGCAATTGTGGTTCCAATGGCAAATTCGCCACCTTGATCTTTTTATTTCCCAAATACATGGATAATGGTGTTTTTGATGTACGGGATACTCCCACCAAGACAATGTCGGCATGTAAAAAACCGACAGGATTTTTACCATCATCATATTTGACCGCAAATTCAATGGAACTGACTTTCTTAAAATATTCCTGATCAAGTCGATGCACCAATCCAGGTTCTAGACTGGGTGAACTTGTCGTGATCGTTCCCACCGCACTCATGATCGGTCCCATGATATCGACCGTTGTAATGTAATTTTGTTGGCAACGCACACTCAAATACGTACGTAATTCTGGTGAAATCAATGTATGCGCAATGATCGTGGGTTGATTTCCGATTTCCGCTAACAAGCTATCAATTTGGGAAAACTCGCGAACATTCGGTAAACGAATCATATCAAACGATTCATCAGGAAATTGAGAAATAGCAGCACGCACAACGGTCTCTGCAGTTTCACCAATCGAATCCGAAACAACATAGATTGTCGGTTTGGTTTTTGACACACCATCATCCCCTTTTCTGTTTGGCTAAGTCCACGATGATCTGAGTAAAATTCGTTTTGGTGATTCGTCCACGAATACGAAGGGATCCATCTTCTTCTTGATGAAGAACGGGTAAACAATCCACTTCATGATCAATCATTTTTTGCGCAGCAACCACAATGGATTCCGAATCCAAGATCGTCACCAACTTCGATTTCGGTGTCATGACCATAGAAATCGGAAGGGTCTTCAGATCATCATTGCGCATTGCTGCTTTCAAGAGATCCTTTCGGGATACAATACCAATCAAATGCTCTTGATCCGAGACAAAGACGCTTCCCACATCTTCTGTAAACAGTGCAATGATGGCATCATAAACATGGCTATCGGGTGCTACGACAACCGGTAATGAACAATATTGCTCAACACTTCGATTTAAAAGGGTATTGTACAAAGGATCCATCGGTTTTCCTATATAGTAATAGCCCAATTTTCTTTTGGCACCAATAATTTCCAACGAGGTCAACAGTTCAAAATCTCCTCGTAATGCAGCACGTGTGACATGACACTGTGATGCGATCGCATTGCCTGAAATCGGTCCTTGTCGACGAACAATTTCAACGATCTTTTCTTGTCGGTCACTCAGCTCCATGATTCCACCATCCTTAGTTGTACTTATTTTATCATATTTACCAAGTTGTATCTTCTGGATCCTTGCGACCTTTACCGGTGACTTTGTCTAAAATCAAGCGTTGTTCAAACGATGCCACATTTTTCTTCGTAATCTTGACCATATCCGGATTGACCGAAATATAATCAATACCATTTTGCACAAGAAATTGGGCAAATTCTGGATACACCGATGGTGCCTGTCCACAAATTGAAACCGTCTTGCCATCTTGATGGGCCGTTTCGATCAAATGACGAATGGCTTGTTTTACAGCCAAATTTCGTTCATCGAATAAATAGGAAATGCCTTCATTGTTACGATCACAACCCAAAAGGAGCATCGTTAAATCGTTGGAACCAATGGAATAGCCATCCACATATGGATTGAATTGATCCGCTAAAATGATATTTGCCGGAATTTCAGCCATCAAATACAATTTAAAATCATCATTTCGAACCAATCCTTCCTGTTGCATGATGGTCGTGATCTTTTGGATCTCACCAACTGTTCGACAAAATGGAATCATACAATGGAGATTCTTCAAACCAAATTCTTCTCTCACTTTTTTTACTGCACGCAATTCCAATTTAAATCCTTCGATATATCGTGGATCATAATAACGACTGGCTCCTCGCCAACCCAATAAATCCGAAGGTTCTACGGGTTCAAATTCTTCGCCACCTTTTAGATTGCGATATTCCCCCGATTTAAAATCCGAGAACCGCAATACAACCGGACGAGGATTTAAGGCCCGAGCCACTTTGGCAATGCCATCAGCCAATTGATCAATGACCTCTTGTGCTCGACCGGTCTTGATCATATACAAAGGATGTTCATGAATAAACGTGGTCCATATAAATTCTTCACGCATCAGCCCAACACCATCACATGGTAAAGATGCGTATTTTTCAGCTAGATCTGGATTTCCTAAATTCATCATGATCTTTGTGGCCGTCGGTGCAAAGTATTCCACTTGGACACTTGTTGCTTCTGGCTTTTCCTTTGGTTTGATCATATCCGCAACTATACCTTCATAAATGATCCCATTGTGTGCATCAACAGTAACTTCCATGCCCGTTTTTAAGACTTCGGTTGCACATTGCGAACGCGATTTTGTCCCCACAATACATGGAATCCCTAATTCTCTAGATACGATGGATGCATGACAAGTCATTCCACCGGCATCGGTAATGATGGCTACTGCTTTTTTCATCGCTGGCACAAGATCGGGCGAAGTCATGGATGTCACCAAAATATCACCAGCTTTAAATTGATCCATATCATCTGGATCCAGGATCACTTGTACTTTTCCTGTGGCTATGCCAGGACTGGCGGGCAATCCCTTCACTAAAACAAGATGATTTGTTGTCATATTGGATACTTCCTTCTTTTCTTTCTTTTTTCGTGACCAGACCGTTTCGGGACGAGCTTGTAGGATCTTGATTTGGTCATCTCTTCGATCTACGGCCCATTCAATGTCCATGTAACAGCCATAATGTTGTTCGATCGCTAACGCAATTTTAGCTAATGCCTTAACTTGATCATCCGTGATCGATGGGGCATGGGCACGATCATCAGGAATTTTATGTTCTTCAACACCACCATCTGCTTTTTGGATCAATTCCACGGGTTTGCGATTGATTTGTTTTCGGACGATAGCTAAATCACTTTTACGAACCAAAAAATTATCAGGTGTGACCGTTCCTTGTACCACATATTCGCCCAGTCCCCAGGCTGCTTCGATCATGATATTTTCATCCGAGCCATTCGAAATATCTACGGTAAACATGACACCTGCAGCCTTAGAGAAAGCCATCAACTGAATGGCTGCCGATAAAGCCACTTCTTCATGAGAAAATCCCTGTTTTTCCCGATAATATACGGCCCGATCCGTAAAACAAGAGGCATAACATTCTTTGACTTTTTCGACAACTTCCGCTTTTCCTCTAACATTCAAATAGGTATCCTGCTGCCCAGCAAATGATGCATCGGGAAGATCTTCTGCTGTTGCACTGGAACGGACCGCTACAAATGGATCCGCTTCTCCTATCTTTTTTGCCAATTGATCATAGGCAACTTCAATGGCTTCTTGTAGATCATTTGGCATGGACGCAGCCATGATGATCTCACGAATTTCTTTACACACTTTGGACAGTTCATTCGAATCATCCACATCATGCAAATGGGCCAATGCATCACGAATCTTTTGATTGGTTCCCGTTGCTTCCATGAAATATCGATAGCCATAGGCCGTTGTCGCAAAACCATAAGGCACCGGTGCCTTGGTCTTGGAAGTCATTTCTCCCAATGAAGAAGATTTTCCTCCAACTAATGCCACATCTTCTCTTCGCAATTCATCAAACCACAATACATAGGCTTCTTCTCTTGTTCGCATCGTACTTCCTCCTAAATGATATATATAAAATATACCTTTTGTACTTTATAGTATATACTTTTAAAAGACTTTTTCAATATGTAGTGTATACTTTATAAATAAAAAAAGACTCCACTAGGAGTATCCATACAATAATTTATGCTTATATAAAAAAAGTCTGAAATCTCGATAAAAGACTTCAGACTGTATTCCTATGCATTTTGAACATTGAAATCTGGATCGTTATCACCATGTTTATAAACGACCTTCAATAAGATCGGGGTAATGATCGTTGAGAAGACTACGCTCAATAAGACCGGGGTAATAAAGATTTGTGGCAACAAGTTTAATGCCATTCCTTTATTGGCCACGATCAAGGCCACTTCACCACGAGAAATCATACCACAACCAATGCGAATACATTGTTCTTTCGAATAATGACAGACGGCAGCGCCCAAGCCACAACCAACAACTTTGGTCAAAACCGCTGCAATACACAAAATGACAGTTAAGGCCAACACTTCACCGGTAAAATGAATCGGTGAAAGTTTTAAACCAATGCTTGCGAAGAAAATAGGCGTGATCAAAATATAAGATACCGTGCCAATTCGTTTGGTGACATATGGACATTGTTGCGTACCCGAAATGATCAAACCTGCAACAAAAGATCCTGTGATATCCGCTACACCAAAGAAAGCTTCCGCAATATAAGCCATGATCAATGCGAACGCAAAGGAAGTAATTGAATATCTTTGTAGACCTCCTCGTGAATCGTGTTCAAACCAAAATTCAAAGGCTTTATGTAAAAAGATACCTGCAACAATTGCGAACACGAAGAACAAAACAATTTTCAATAAAACAATGCCAATATGCACGGATGTATCCGCCATTCCCGAAACGAGAGTCAAACAAATGATACCTAAAACATCATCAATGACGGCTGCAGCTAAGATGGCATTGCCACTTTCTGTTGCCAAACAATTCATTTCTTTCAATGTTTCTACCGTAATTCCTACACTTGTTGCTGTTAAGATAACGCCTAAGAATAAATTGCCTAGCCAAGCTTCAGGTCCTACATTATAGAAACCACCAATGATATAACCAACGATCAATGGGACAATGACGCCAATGGTGGCAATGATGAACGCTTTGAGTCCTGCTCGTTTTAGATCGGTAATACTTGTTCCCAAACCGGCACCAAACATCAGAATAATGACACCAATTTCGGATAAAGATTCAATTAAATTGCTCATCTGGACAAGATTTAAGCAAGCTGGTCCTAAAAGAATACCAGCAATCAAAGCCCCAACAACACTAGGCATTTGAAGACGACGAGTAAATAAACCAAAAACTTTGGTACTTAATAATATTAATGCGATATCCAACAAATAACGATAATCTGTCATGTAGACTCTCCCTAAGGCAAATTGTCTTATTTTACTTAGCTCATTGTACAACATTCAAGCAAAATATACTAAATTTTTTATCTCTTTTACAAAGCACGCCTAAACGATTTGTCAACGCTTTTATGATTTTTTCTTGCATAATATCTTGCATAATATATAGGATGTACCTATAATATTTCATGTGTTCGGATGAAAATAGTGAGAGAACATGGAAAGCATGTACCGAAGAATTAATGATTTCAGGTCTATAGATCACTATTGGACGAACCTCTGGAGAGATCCGTATGGACACCGAAGGAGCAAAACTCTCAGGTAAAAGGACAGAGGAGATACAGTTTTTTTATATGTCTCCTCCAATTAAGGAGGAATTTTTTTATGTCTGAGCTTACTGCCATACTTACTAAGATCGATAGTGCCATCTGGGGCCTACCATTGATTCTCTTGCTTCTCGGAACGGGAATTTATTTTACCTTCCGTCTTGGTTTTTTACAATTCCGGAAATTACCACTTGCTTTTCACTATATTTTCCATGGTGACAGTGAAGAAAATGACGAAAACGGGGATGTATCCGGTTTCCAAGCTTTGTGTACGGCCCTATCATCCACCATTGGTACGGGAAATATCGTTGGTGTGGCCACGGCCATTGCAGCTGGTGGACCCGGTGCTCTATTTTGGATGTGGGTATCTGCCTTCTTTGGCATTGCCACAAAGTATTCCGAATGCTTATTGGCTCATAAATATCGTGTAAAAGATGAAAATGGCCAAATTGCAGGTGGGCCCATGTACTACATTCAAAATGGTCTTCACTCCAAATTATTAGCGAAAATCTTTGCTTTATTTGGTGTGGGCGTTGCCCTATTAGGTATTGGTACATTCACCCAAGTCAAATCGATTTCCGATGCATTGACATTAAGCTTTAATGTGCCAAACTATGTAACGGCGATCGTCTTAACGATCTTGGTTGCCTTCATTACCATTGGCGGTATTCATCGCATTGCCCATGTAGCTGAAAAGATCATTCCTTTTATGTGTATCTTCTATATCACTGGCGTGATCCTGATTCTTGCCACCCATTTATCCGCTATTCCCGGTGTTTTCTATTTGATCGTTAAAACCGCCTTTGTTCCATCCAGCGTTGTTGGTGGTGGACTTGGCGTTGCGATGCAAAAAGGAATTGCCCGTGGTATTTTCTCCAATGAAAGTGGTTTGGGTTCTGCTCCTATTGCCGCAGCAGCTGCTAAGACTGAATCCCATGTTGAACAAGGCTTAATTTCTATGACCGGTACTTTTATTGATACGATCATCGTATGTACCATGACTGGTCTTGCCATCTTGATCATGAATGCGAATACAACTGGATTAGAAGGTGCAGCCATGACCACATATGCCTTCCAAAATGGTTTATTTATTCCTTATGTTGGTAAATATATTGTCAATATTGGTTTGGTTTTCTTTGCCTTTACAACGATCATCGGTTGGAACTACTATGGCGAACGTTGCATGTACTATCTAAAAGGTTTAAAAGCGGTCAAAGTCTACAAAATCATTTATATCGTATTTATCGCCATTGGTCCTTTCATGACATTGGATTTTATCTTTATCTTAGCGGATATCGTCAATGGTTTGATGGCTATACCAAACTTGATTGGTTTGATTGGCTTACGTAAAGTCGTTTATGAAGAAACGATGAATTACTTCAAGGCACCAGAAAAACAATCGGTTGCGGTGGATGAGTTCGCAGAAGAATCCGTTTAAGCTTGGGTTTCCAAGCTTTTCTTTTGTGCTATAATGACTATCTACGAAAGGATGAACGATATGAAATTTAGTGATATTGATTTTTCAAGCCTTGCCAATATGATGAATAATTTAAGTGATGAACAAAAAGAAGACTTGAATTCTATGGCACAAGATATGATGGATAAAGTACAAAATGAACCAGAAGAAGAAATCAGTTTTTATGAGTACTTACATATCGACGAAAACGACTATAAAGAACTCCCTGGTCAAGTTTTAGATTATATCGAAGCTGCCAGTGATATGGAACAATTTTATGAAGATGATGAAATGGCTGATGTTTCTGCCGCAGCTCTTTACTATGCCAAAGCCGTTTTAGCCATGGAACGAGAATATCACTTTCCCATCTTCAAGAATGTGTTACAAGAACCCAACTTCACCAATCCGGCAACCACGACGATCCCATCGTATTGGAATGTGCTAACCGATGAAAACATCCATCGCTTGGCCGATGAAGACTTTGGTTCGACCGAACAATGGGTCAAAGAGAAACAACTTCTTCAAACGGTCATGATTTGTTTAAATCGAGCAGAATACGATGTTATCCATGATCAAGATCTACAAATTCTAAAAAAAGCCCTTATTGATGAACAAGGACTCCTTCAAATCGCAGCACTACAATAAGTGCTGTTTTTATTTGTTTAAATAATAGTGCCCCAATGCATCGGCTGCTTTGATCGCATGGGCAACCATGGTTGGATCGACTTCAAATGGCATATTGTGTAAGGTATCATTGTCTGCACAAGCCAATGTCGCAACATCCATACATTTTTGATCCGTCAATTCTTTGACACCTAGTTGTGCCATCGTGACTGGCAATCCCACTTCGATACAGAAAGGGACTAGGACATCCAATTCTTCTTTCGGAGCATCTTCCAATACCAATTGAACTAAGGTACCAAAGGCCACTTTTTCGCCATGATACATGGCATGACATTCTTCCAAACACGTTAAGCCATTATGGATCGCATGGGCTCCCGCAAGTCCCGCGCTTTCAAAACCAATGCCCGAAAGTAAGGTATTGGCTTCAATGATCTTTTCCACAGCTGGTGTGCATCCCCCAGCTTCCAAAGCCACTTTCGCTTTTACACCTTCTGCCAACAAGGTATCTCGACATAGTTTCGCAATGGCCATAGCCGCTTGGGTGGTTTTTCCACCGGCACAAGAAATAGCATCACTTCTTTGGCAAGCACGCGCTTCATAATAAGTAGCCAATGCATCGCCAATACCAGCAACGGTTAAACGAACGGGAGATTTCACAATGATTTCTGTGTCCATCATCACCAGATTGGGATTGGCTGGTAAAAATAAATACTCTTGAAAAACGCCTTCTTCACTATAGATTACCGATAGAGCGGAACAAGGAGCATCCGTTGAAGCAATAGTAGGTACGATAAATACAGGGTTTTTCGTATAATAAGCAACCGCTTTGGCGGTATCAAAGATCTTACCGCCACCAATACCAATAACAAGATCACATTGATTGTCATAAACGATGTCTTTTAAGCGATTGATTTCAGACATACAACATTCGCCATTGAAATATTCAAATACATGATCGCAATCTTGATCCTGAAAACTCGCTTCGATTTGTGCACCCGAACGCTTATAACCACCCGGACTAATCAAAATAAGTGCTTTGGTTCCCGATTGACTGGCATATAAACCCAAATGATTCATTTCGCCAGGACCTTGGATATACTTGCTTGGTGCAATGAGAATTTTTGCCATAAAAATACCACTCTTTCTTTCCCTCATTATATAGAACTTGTGATATTTTTAGCAAGCACAAAAAAACAGCATATCTTTCGATACACTGTTTCATGGATTAGTCTTTATTGCGAGCTTCAAAAGCCATCTTGCTGGATCCACTATGACTTTGTGGTTCAACCAATTTCTTGCCTGACTTGAATGCAACCATGCATCCAAGGGCTAACAACAAGATTGCGAAGATCAATTGCAAACCATCGGTCATGAAGACGAATCCACCTGTAACGAATAACTTCATGACGATGTTGTAGATACTTAAGCATAATGAAGATACCGTAACAACAAACATGAAGACCATTGGTACATATAACATCGCGCCTTTACGTCCTGTAACCTTTAAGAAGACGGCCAATGTGATCAAGGTCATGGCAGCTAACAATTGGTTGGTTGCTCCGAATAGTGGCCAGATATTTTGATATCCACCTAAACCTAATAAATAACCGCCAAACAAAGAAATAGCTGTAGCTACATATTTATTGGTTAACCATTGTAATGATTTGTTGTCTTCAACCAATTCTTGTAAAGACATACGAGCGATACGAGAAACAGCATCCAATGTCGTTAAGGCCAAAGCAGATACGAACATGGTCATAACACATAATCCAACCGATTGTGGTAATCCCAATTGATCAACTAAGCCAGTAACACCAGCAGCAAATTTTGTGAATGGAGTTGCACCATCGGCTAAAGCAAGACTCGCTAATTGTTTATTTAATACACCATTGCTTGCAAGACTTGGTAAAGATCCAACAACAACGATAACTAAGACAGCTAACATAGATTCAAGCAGCATAGCACCATAACCAACTTGTAACATATCTTTCTCATTCGCAATTTGTTTTGAACTTGTTTCGCTAGAAACCAAAGAGTGGAAACCACTGACAGCTCCACAAGCAATCGTTACAAATAGAGTTGGGAATAAATACGTTCCTTTAACAGGTTGCCAATTGGTTAGAGCGGGTGTTGTGATCGTTGGATTAGAAACAACGACACCAAAGACAGCCGCAACGATCATACCAACAAATAAGAATGTAGTTAAGTAATCACGTGGTTGTTTCATAAATGCAATTGGTGAAATCGCAGCAAAGAAGATATAAGCAAAAACTAAATATGTCCAAACTTGTTTACTGAAGAATACAGGGAACGCAATTCCTAATGCTAACATGGCTAATACAAAGACAATGCCTAATACAACTTGTTTCCAACCATCTAATTTGGCTTTACGTACGACCCATCCAAATAAGATAGCACCAACAACATAGAAGATCGAAATCGAAGCAGCGGAACCATTTGGTGTCAACCGAGCACCAGTAGCTGAGAAACCATTGAATGTACCAGAAACCATATCGGCAAATGCTGCGATGATGATCATACAGAATAACCAGCAGAACAAGAAGAACAAACGTTTTCCGGTTTTACCGATATATTGTTCAACGATCTGTCCCATGGATTTACCTTTTGATTTAACCGATGCATACAAAGCACCAAAATCATGAACGGCACCAAAGAAGATACCACCAACGACAATCCACAATACAGCTGGTAACCAACCAAACATTAAAGCCATAACTGGACCTGTTACTGGACCAGCACCGGCAATCGATGAAAATTGATGAGCGAATACACGCCATTTATTACTAGGTACATAATCTACACCATCTTCAAATTCTTGTGCTGGTGTTTTCGCATTGGGATCGATGCCCCAAGTCTTAACTAAATACCTTCCATAGAATAGATAGGCGCATACAAATAATACAGCGACCAATCCTAACAATACTAAACCATTCATAATACAATCTCTCCTCCTTTGTACATACAAATAAAAAAGCTCTTCATCTTACTAAGACGAAAAGCTGTTCCGCGGTACCACTCAGTTTATGTAAATAATTTACATCTCTTTGACATCCAACAATGTCTTTTTCATTAACGCCGAATCCGCGGATTTCTTTACTTGCTTCAAGAAATCAACTCGCAAG
Organism: Absicoccus sp.; assembly: GCF_034090965.1. Taxonomy (NCBI): domain Bacteria; kingdom Bacillati; phylum Bacillota; class Erysipelotrichia; order Erysipelotrichales; family Erysipelotrichaceae; genus Absicoccus; species Absicoccus sp. The sequence goes on from NZ_JAXDRQ010000009.1 coordinate 17,869, forward strand.
GGATAATCTCTTAAACGTTGCCTGCATCACTTCCACCCCTGTGATGCTCTCTAGTCAGGGACTGTTGAATCGATCTTGTCTTGTTCGAAGTCTTTTTATTTCTATGTACATTTGCAAGTATAGTCCTAATTTTTTCAAAGTCAATAAAATATTTCAATAAATTTACTGAAAGCGTATTCACTTTTTTTCATAAAAAAGCCTCATTTCTGAGGCTTACGCAACTTGATCTAAGATATCTTTCATCTTTTTGGCTAGACCCTTTGTCTTTTCGACCGACAAAGAACATACAGCCACACGAATTCCCTTATTGACTTTTACGGTATAAATATGATTTTTCATCAATGCTTCATGGAAAGCATCACGTACATCATTGTCCATCGATAAGGTTACGAAGAATCCTTCTCGATATGGATAGTGTTTTAATCCAACTTCAGCGGCTTCTTGAATAAAGATATCGCTTCTTTGTTTCAATAAAGCCACATATTTTCTACGCTCGGCATTGTATTCTTCTTTATGATTTTCCAATACATCCACAAACATAGCCATGGCACCATTATTGATGTTGGACCAAGTAGCACGTGCATCTTTCTCAAAGACATTCTTCATATCTCGTAGGTTATCTTCATTTTTAGTCATGACAATGGCAGCCCCGCAACGCATACCATAAGCCGTCATGGATTTCGATAGTGAGAACGATACCACGACCGCTACATTTTCATCGATATCATCAAATACTTTAAAGTAATCTTTCGCTTTTTCTTGTCCATACGCAAAATCAATATAGGCAATATCGTTCAATAATACGACTTCATGGGTCTTCGCACATGCATTTAATAACGCAACAACTTGTTTCCATTCATCGACTGTCATCGAATAGCCCGTTGGATTTTGACATGGATCATTGATCACGATGACCAACTTATCTTGTTTGGCCATGACCGTTTGGCAAGCTCTTTCCAGATCTTTGATGTTGAATGCATCCCCATCAAATAAGGAATAATTTTCCACTTCCAAACTATCCATGCCTGCCATCAATTTATACGATCCCCAAGCAATTTCTGGTAAAATTACGGTTTGTCCTGCATCCAAGCATTCACTAATGGTCATATCAACCGCACCGGTTCCACCTGGAGTCGCAATGACTTCATGTGGTAATGTACTGTTACCATTCAATACCCAATCATATACATCTTTACAAAAATCAGGATTTCCGGTAAAAGCGGATGCATATTTCGCTAAAACACGATTATCCAAGGCTTTTAAAGATGAAAAACAAGTATCTAACGCAACCAATTGTCCTTGTTCATCATATAAAGAACCAATGGTTGCATCGGTCACAACATCGGCACCATTTTTGGCCACATCTTCTTTCGCTTTTCTGACAATCGCAAATACCGTATCGACAATGGGTTCAGTACTTACACTCTTTTTCACAAAACTCATTTCTTTTCCTCCTCTATTCCTTCAACGGGATACATACCCAATACTTTGAATGATTCACATACTTCTTTGATTTCAGCCAATGCGGCTTTCACATTGTCTGAATCGAGCATGTCATCCAATATTTCAATATAGAAAAAATATTCAAATGGTTCATTTTTACGTGGACGCGATTGAATACTGTCCATATTCAAATGATGATTCGCAATGATCTCAATGATTTTTGCCAAAGATCCACTAATATGTTGTGTTTCAAAAATGATACTAAAACGATTTCCCGTTTTGGCTGGTTCCAGCCCAATCACTAAGAATCGCGTTGTATTTTGACTATTTTCTTCAATATGTTCGGCTAATATTTTTAAACCATATAAATCGGCATTTTCTTTCGCACCAATGGCAGCTTTATGAATATCATTTTCACTAGCCACATATTGAGCTGCCATGGCCGTATTTGGATACGCAATCGTTTGTACGCTCAATTGTTGGAGAAAACGTTTGGATTGTGCCAATGCCTGATCCTTGGAATAAACATATTCAATATCTTTTAACGTTGCTTCGGGCATACCCAATAAACACTGTTCGATTTGTTGATCGGCCATTTTTTGGATATATACCGGATATTTTCGTAAGCCATCCAATACTTCCCCTACCAAACCGGAATTACTATTTTCGAATGGAATCACACCATAATGTGCTTTTCGATTGACGACAGCTTGAAAAACTTCATCAAACGACTTGAAATGGATCGTTGGACTGCCTGGAAATAAGCGTTCGGTCACTAAATGGCCAAATGCACCTTTCACTCCGCAATATGCGATCACCTCGTTTGACAACAATGTTTGTTGATATTCGCGTGAATTTCGCATCATCATTTTCACAAAATCACGATACGGTCTTTTATAGTGAGGATTTTCGATCTGGTCGACATTTTTTTCGATGACTTGTACTTCTCGTTTGGAATCTAATATGGGTAAACCATGTTCTTTTTTATACTGAAGAACCTTTGTCACCGCATCCAAACGACGCGTATACAATTTCGCCATTTCACGATCGACCGCGTCGATTTCTCTTCTTGCTTCTTCTAATTGATTCATACCGGTATCATCATATCATAATTTTCATTTCGTTTTCTGAAAATTTGTTTCTTTCGTGCTATGATGGTACACAGGAGGATGGAACTTTATGCAGATGACAGTCCATTTAGGTGAAAATTCTTACCCCATTACCATTGAAAAAGGGGCAATCCATCATATACAAGATACCATAGATACACATCGTAAGATGGCGATCATTACCGATGATCAAGTACCTGATACTTGGGTCCAAATCGTTAAGGATCAATGTGAAAATGCGTTCGTATTGCGTTTTCCTGCCGGCGAAGGATCCAAATGCTTTGCGCAATATGAATCGTTATTGGACCAACTGGCTACCCAAGAAATGACGCGAAAAGATGCCATCATTGCAATTGGCGGTGGTGTGACTGGGGATTTATCCGGTTTTGTGGCGGCTAGCTATATGCGCGGGATCGATTTCTACAATATTCCGACCACCGTATTATCCCAAGTGGATTCAAGTGTAGGTGGTAAAGTCGCGATTGATATGGGATCGTATAAAAATATTGTTGGGGCTTTTTGGCAACCAAAAGCCGTGATCATTGATCCCGATGTGTTAACTACTCTATCGCATAGACAAGTGAATAATGGTTTGGTGGAAGCATTAAAGACCGGATTGATCCAAGATCCTGTTTTGGTTGATTTATTTGAACAAGATACCCTGGATCTTTCACAGATCATTACACGTTCCATTGATGTCAAGCGAAAAGTCGTAGAAAAAGATGAAAAAGAAGCAGGATTACGCAAGATCTTAAACTTTGGTCATACTATCGGTCATGCCATTGAAAGTGCCTACGGCTTGGATACCTACCTACATGGTGAATGTGTAGCCATGGGCATGTTGTTCTTTATCGAAGATAAAGCTTTAAAAGATCGAATCTTACGGATCTATGAACGTTTAGATTTGCCTAAAGTGCCTGATTATTCGATTGATCAATTGATGCATTATATTGCGCATGATAAAAAAAGCAATCGTGATTCCGTAACCGTCGTGAAAGTACAATCACCGGGTTCTTATAACTTAGAGAATCTATCGTTTGACAAGATTCGATGCCGATTAGAAAGAGGTCCATATGAAGAATAATATTGGTACAAATATATCGATGACTTTATTTGGTGAATCCCATGGAGCTGCCATTGGTATCACCTTAGACGGTCTTCCTGCCGGTTTTCCGATTGATTTGGATCGTCTGGCAGCGGATATGGAAAAGCGCAAGGCCAAAGGTCGTATCTCTACCCAACGTCATGAAGCTGATGCCGTTCAAATCGTATCGGGGTTCTTTGAAGGGAAGACCACGGGCACGCCATTAACATTGTTGATCCAGAACACCAATACGCGTTCTTCAGATTATACAAAAACACATGGTCGATTGCGTCCGGGTCATGCCGATTATACTGCTTTTGAAAAATATCATGGATTTCAAGATTATCGTGGCGGTGGGCATTTTTCCGGTCGTTTAACCGCACCCATTGTTGCTGCAGGCAGTATTTGTCGACAAATCCTTGAAGCCAATGGTGTCCAGATCGGGTCCCATATCGAACAGTTGTATACCATTCATGATGATATTTTTTCGAATGATCTGGATACCTTACAAGAACAAATCGCACAAGTCAATCAAAAGGAATTTGCGACCTTGGATCCACAATGTGAAAAAGAGATGAAAACATTGATTGAAAAAGTAGCATCCGAAGGGGATTCTTTGGGTGGTATTGTCGAAACCGCTGTTATTGGCTTACCAACTGGTTTAGGTGAACCTGCTTTTGATAGTGTGGAAAGCATTCTTTCGCATTTATTGTTTTCGGTACCCGCCGTTAAAGGCGTTTCCTTTGGTTTAGGTTTTGGCTTTGCGAATGTGAAAGGATCGATGGCCAATGATGATTTTGCCTGTCAAGACGGCAAGATCTTTACCATGACCAATCATAATGCGGGAATCAATGGGGGAATCACCAATGGGATGCCAATCCTCATTCATACATGTGTCAAACCAACCCCTTCCATTTATAAGGAACAAGCCTCGGTGGATTATCTGACCAAAGAAAATGTAAAATTGCAGATCCAAGGTCGTCATGATCCATGTATTATTCATCGCGCTCGTATTGTGATTGATTCCGTTGTGGCTTTTGGTCTATTGGATCTATGGATGTCCAAAAACGCACAAGGAGATTTAGTATGAGAGTAAAAGTATCTCCATCGCAAGTGGCAGGATCTATTGCGATTCCTTCCAGTAAATCATTAGCCCATCGTGCCATCATTTGTGCCAGCCTAGCGCAAGGAACCAGTACCATATCGAATATTACGTATTCGAAAGATATCGATGCGACAATTGCTTGTATGGAAGCATTGGGAGCAACGATCAAAAAACAAGAAACTTCTTGTATCATTACTGGTACCAATGTCAAAAAACGAACGATGCCAGTATCAATGGACTGCAACGAATCTGGTTCTACCTTGCGTTTTTTAATTCCTTTATGCGCTTTATCCAATCAAAAAGCAACCCTTATGGGCCATGGCCGCTTGATGCAACGTCCTATGGATGTATACACCCAGATTTTTGATGAACAACAACTCACCTTTCAACAAACGGATCATATCGAGGTGTGTGGACCGTTACGATCCGGCACCTATACCATTCGTGGTGATATTTCCAGTCAATTTATCACTGGTTTACTTTTCGTTTTACCATTATTAGATCAAGAAAGTCAAATTGCGATCATTCCTCCGTTTGAATCTAAATCTTATGTAGATCTGACGTTACAAATGTTGAGATCCTTTGGAATCACGATTCATCCAATCGATGACACCCATTACCAAATTCCGACTCATCAATCGTATCTTGCTGGCGATGTACGCGTAGAAGGAGATTGGTCACAAGCGGCTTTCTATACGGTATTGGGTGCGATTCAAGGTCCTCTGACCTTAAAAAATATGAATGCGGATTCTTTACAAGGGGATAAAGTGGTGATCGAGGCGATAAAGAATAAAACGTGGCAACAAGAAGATCTGATCATTGATCCAGCACCGTTGACGGGACAAACCATCGATCTAGCGGATTGTCCAGATCTAGGGCCGATCTTATGTGTTTTGGCTGCCTATAGTCAAGGAACCACGCATTTGATCCATGCACAACGTTTACGCATGAAAGAAAGTGATCGAATCGAGGCGATGGAAACCGAATTAAGAAAATGGGGCGTGGAGATATCCAGTACCTATGATACGATTACCATTGTAGGTAAAGATACATACGCCAAAGATAATGTGGTCATTCATGGTCATAATGATCATCGCATTGTGATGGCCATGACCGTTTTTGGTTTATGTGCACGCTCTTCTTGTATCATTGATGATGCGCAAGCCATCACAAAATCATATCCAAACTTTTTTCAGGATATACAAGATATTGGTGGAAAGGTGGAAATACTATGAATTATGGAATCGTTGGTTTAGGTCTTATGGGAGCCAGTTTAGCCAGTCGATTAATGGAATTGGGTCATAATGCCGTCTATGGATTTGACATCAATCCGTTGACCATTCAGATTGCCAAAGATCGCAATTATATTACTGAAGGTTCAACCAATCCCGAAGAATTATTGGATCGTTGCCAAATTATCATTTTAGCTTTATATCCGACGCAGATCCAACCTTGGATCGAAAAATATCAATCTTCGATCAAAACTGGATCCATCTTAATGGATATTAGTGGTGTAAAATCAAATATTGTGACGCCTTGTCAAAAGATCCTAAAAGATGGCCTGGAATTGATCAGTATCCATCCTATGTGTGGACGAGAAAGTCGTGGTATCGAACAAGCGGATCCAACCATCTTTGATGATGCGAACTTTATTGTCGTACCCACCGAAAAAAATACCCATTCCAGTATTTTATTGGCGGAACAATTGGGATCGTATTTAGGGTGCAGTCGTGTGGCAACCCTGACTCCACAAGAGCATGATCGAATGATTGGTTTCCTATCTCAATTGACCCATGTCATCGCGGTTTCTTTGATGAATACGCATGATAATAGCCATTTGGTCGAATATACCGGTGATAGTTTCCGCGATTTGACCCGTATTGCTTCGATCAATGAAGATCTATGGTCTGAATTATTTATCTTAAATAAAGATATTTTATTGGATGAAACCAATCAATTTATTACAGCCATTACGCATTTTCGAGATGCCTTAAAAACCGAAGATATAGAAGAGATGAAACGCTTATTTATTCAATCCACCGAGCGTCGTCAACTCTTCAACAAATAAAAAACGTTGTCGCGACAACGTTTTTTTATTATACGTTTGTATCTCTTTGACCCCCTAAAAACTTGGGGAGTTTTTCGGGATGGCCATCTTTGATCCATTGTGTATATTCGGCAGTTGCCGCAAACATGACATCACCTGAAGAGTTCAAGGCCGTTTCCACACTGTCTTGAACAACACCAATAATGAAGCCAATACCAACGGCTTGCATCGCTACATCGGCACTAATGCCAAATAAAGAACAGGCCATAGGAATCAACAATAGGCTTCCTCCTGCCACACCACTGGCTCCGCAAGCCGCAAAGGTTGCTAAGACGCTTAAGATCAGAGCGGTAGCAAAATCAACCCGAACTCCAACCGTGTTACAAGTTGCGAGCGTAAAAATCGTAATGGTAATGGCGGCCCCATCCATGTTGATCGTGGATCCCAATGGGATGGCAACCGAATACATTTCTTCATCCAATAATAATTTTTCACAAAGTTCCATATTCACGGGAATATTTGCTGCCGAACTTCGGGTGAAGAAGGCCATGATGCCACTTTCTTTTAAGCAACGGAATACCAATGGATATGGATTTCGATGTAAGAAAAGAAAGGCAATCAATGGATCGACGACCAGGGCAACCATCAACATCGATCCCACTAATACAAGCAATAGCGAACCATAGGTTTCAAAAACACCTAAACCATTGGCACTGACCATTTGATAGGTCAATCCCATGATACCAAAAGGGGCTAGATTAATGATCCAACGAACCAAGGTACTAATGCCTTCACTGATGTCATTTAAGAAGGTCTTGGAGGTTTCGGCTGCGATGGATTTCAATGCCAATCCCAACAAAACGGACCAGAATAAAATACTTAAATATTGTCCTTTGGCCAAGGCTTCGATGGGATTCATGACAATGGTATTCAATAAATTGGTCATGACCTCACCAATACCACCTGGAGCCGTGGCTTCTTGTGCCGCTTTTTCGGTTAACACCAATGTTTGTGGGAACGCAAAGCTAACCGTGACCGCAACCACAGCTGCTAAAAACGTACTGATCATATATAAAAAGATAACGCGTCCAAATCGTTTGTCCATTCCTGTATTGGATGATGCCAATGAATTGGTGATCAACACAAAAACCAGGACGGGTGCAATCGAGCGTAGGGCGCCTTTAAATAAATCACCTAAGATCCCTATGGGTAGATTTTTAAATAAAATGCCTAAAATGGTACCAATGATCAAGCCAATCACGATGCGAATGATCAAACTTGTTTCATTATACTTTCGAATGACTTTCATATCCCTTTCTCCTTATCTATTTAATTTTACTTTATTTCTACGTTTTTTTCAAAATTTACATACATTTGTCTGTAAATAAGATACAATTTTGTGAAAGTAAGTGATTTTAGCACTCTTATTGCAATGGTGCTAAAACGGTGTATAATGTTTTCAATAGGAGGATTCGATATGAACAATCAGAATCAAAGACAGAGGTATTTTCGGATATGGACAATCATATTAATTGTGTTATTGATCTTTGATTGGGTCGTTGTCCCAATGATCTCCGGAGCACATACAAAAGAAACATCCTATTCTAACTTTTTGAATAAGGTAGAAGATCGTCAAGTCAAGGAAGTACAAATTGAAGATAATATCATTTATTATACATTGAAAAAAGATGATGCCACCACGTATCAGACAGGTGAAATGAACGATGCCAAGTTGGTGGATCGTTTGGAAGATAATGGTGTAGAGTTTTCACAACGTATTCATCAAAAATCTTGGTTGGATAATCCATTTCTCAATTTCTTGATTCTTTTCTTGTTGCCAATCATTTTAATGACTTGGTTGTTGCGACGAAGCATGAAACGATTCCAAGATAAAATGGGTGGCGGTAATACATTTACGTTTACACCAGGTGGTAACGAAGATGATGACAATAATGGATTTGGTGGCTTTGGCAGCTTTGGTGGTCTAGGCAATTTAGGAAAATCCAATGCCAAAGTATATGAAGGTAAAAAGACCGGTATCACATTTAAGGATGTGGCTGGTCAAGAAGAAGCAAAAGAAAATTTAAAAGAAATCGTGGATTTTTTAAATAATCCGAAGAAATATACAGATATTGGTGCCACGATGCCAAAAGGTGCTTTATTGGTTGGTCCGCCAGGAACAGGTAAAACTCTATTAGCGAAAGCCGTTGCTGGTGAAGCAGGCGTCCCATTTTTCTCGATTTCCGGTTCCGAATTTGTGGAAATGTTCGTAGGTCGTGGTGCCGCCAAAGTACGGGATTTGTTTACGCAAGCACGTAAAAAAGCGCCTTGTATCGTTTTTATCGATGAGATCGATACCATTGGTAAGCGGCGTGATGGTGCTGCATCCATGGGCGGTAATGATGAACGGGAACAAACATTGAACCAATTACTCGCTGAAATGGATGGTTTTGATGGATCCAAAGGTGTTGTTCTTTTAGCTGCAACCAACCGTCCAGAAATCTTAGATCCCGCTTTGACACGTCCAGGTCGTTTTGATCGTCGTATTCCTGTTGAATTACCAGACTTAGCAGGTCGTGAAGCCATCTTGCGTCTGCATGCACAAAAAATCAAACATTCACCAGATATTGATTTCAATGTAGTGGCGCGTGCTGCTGCCGGTTCAAGTGGTGCAGATCTTGCCAATATCATCAATGAAGGGGCTTTATTAGCGGTTCGTGATGGTCGTCATCAAGTGATCCAACGTGATTTGGAAGAAGCCATTGAAATTGTCATTGCCGGTGAGCAAAAGAAAGGTGCGGTCATTTCGCCAAAAGAGAAATTGATCGTATCGTATCATGAAATTGGTCATGCCCTGGTTGCCGCAAAATCAAAGAATTCAGCTCCTGTTCATAAGATCACGATCATTCCAAGAACCAAAGGGGCTTTGGGATATACGATGCAAGTGGAAGAAGACGAACAAAATTTATTATCGAAAGATGAATTATACAGTCGTATTGTTACGTATACAGCTGGTCGAGCTGCCGAAGAATTGATTTTCCATAATTATACTTCGGGTGCTTCCAATGATATTGAACAAGCAACCAAATTAGCACGGGCGATGATCACTCGATTTGGTATGAGTGAAAACTTTGATATGACCGCCCTAGAAACTGTATCGAATCAATATCTAGGTGGCGATACCAGTCTAGCTTGTTCTTCTGAAACCGCTGCAAAAGTAGATGAAGAAGTCATTGCCTTGATTCGAAGGGCTCATCAAGAAGCGCTACAAATCTTAAAAGACAATATGCCTAAGCTACATGAATTGGCAAAATACTTATATGAAAAGGAAACGATCACAGGTGAACAATTTATGTATATCTTAAACAAGCCTGCTGAGATCCCAACCAATTCCGCTCATTAAGACGTTGATATTCAACGTCTTTTTTTCTATGATAAAGCCATGAAAATACTTCAGGTTGATCAGCCTCAATCGATTGATTTTGATACCGATGTTTTAGGATGTATAGCAAGTCCAAACTGTGATTTTTCATGGATCTTAGATATTCGTGATCAATGCATAAAGAAAAAAATTCTATTTCGTTTTCTTTCCACCGGTCCTGCTTTGATCAAAGATGGAAAGATCTATTCTATTCCCAAAAATCAACAGGTTTCTCAAGCAAGAAAAGCACAGATCGACTATTCGCCCAATGAAGATTTATTTTGTCGTTTGTCTCATTCACAATTTCGATCTTCCTTCTATTTGCGACCAAAAGATCGAACTTATATCCAACAAAAAGGATGGGAAACGATTGATGAACATGCTCATGATTTTATTGCCTCTCGTTTAGCGCCAGCAGTTCCGTATCATGATGGCAAACAAACGCCAATGAAAGGACATCCGGTTTTTTTAGCACAACATGCCACGGGTACTTGTTGTCGAAATTGCTTATATAAATGGCATCAGATTCCCAAAGAAAAAGACCTGACCGATAAGGAACAAGACTATATCTGTCAGGTCATCATGGATTGGTTATTTCGCCAAATGTCCAAATAAAAAGAGCATTCGCTCTTTTTATTATTCGTTTTGTTTTCGTTTTAAGGCAACGAGAATCACGATGACTACAATGGCTGCAGCTCCAACGCCGATATATAATCCTGTATTGGTTTGGGTTCCCGTATTGGTTCCCGATGTTGTTTGCGTATTTTCAGCAATATAAGTATTTGTCAACGTATAGCCATCCACATCACCACGATAATGGCTCAATGCCTTTTCTTTGATGGTATAGGAATATGCCTTTCCATTCTCATCGTTTTTTGGCAATCCATCAAATTCAAATGTCCATTCATCACTGCTACCTTGGACTTCCATGGCTTTAAATTGTTTATTGTTGGCATATAAGATGACCGTTACAGTTTTAGGCCGTTGTTTATTTTTATCGGAATCGTCTTTCCATACGATCTTGCCTTGCACATTCACTGTTTCATCGGCATTATCTGTTGCCAATACTTCAGTATCCTTCGATGGATCAACCACTAAGATATTATTTTGTTGGACATTTTCCACATTCACTTCAATATTGTTTTGTTTCAATTCAATATTTGTTTGACTATTGTTGGTAGTTGTCGATCCACTATCGGATTTCGTCGTCGATTCACTGTCTGATTTCGTATCCGAAGTCGTCGTGGAATCTTCATTGGACTTTGTATCCGTGGTTGATTCTGTACTTGTTGTATCGGCAGTCATATCTACATCGATATATTTCACTGTCGCATTGGATTTCTTATTGGTCTTTACCTCACTTGTAAAGTTTTCAACGGGTTCCACTTCAACCGAGTAATTGACTTCTTCCTTTTGTTCTTCATCGGCATACTTTGGTTCTTGTCCAAATGTAAATTTCCAATCACTGCCCTTTACTTCATACGAATCACCAGTTGGTTGCCCATTGGCTAATAAACTGACTTTGACTTCTTCTGGTTTCTGAGAATCCTTAATGTCTGTATCCCAATCAATGACACCTTGTAACGATACAGTTTTTACAGTGGTATCATCTAAAGTAAGAGTGATATCCTTGGTTTCGGTTGTATCATCTTGTGATGATGTTTTCTCCGTTAGTGTTGTATCTGCTTCATTGTCTTGATTCTCTTGATCCGTCACTTCTGTTTCATTATCTTGATTCGTAGAATCATCCGTTGTTTGTTCTTTTTGCACTTGGACATCTTTTATAATTGTATCCTTCTGAACGGTAAATGGAATCGTCACGGAATGTGTACCTGCTGAAATATCTTCACTTTTCAATGTCAGTTCACTGACTTGACCTTTATTATCAGTCGTTTCCACTTCAGCCACTTGACCATCGATCTTTACCTCATCTTCTTGCACATCAATATTTGGCAAGTTCAAGGTTAAATCCGTACCATCGAAATTTACATCATTCAGTTCCATGACCAATTGATCATTGATAGTTACTTTTGTATCGTCTTCGATTGGTGTTTCATCTTTTAGAAGTTGAACCGTACCCGCTTCATTATAATTTGTGGTTTCTTGCGCATAAATTGGAACACTACCAAAATTGGAACATACCATTGTTGCAGCAAATAAAAGACCCATTACATGTTTTCTTTTCATAATAAATAAAGCTCCTTCTTTATTTCATTATACTAAAAAAAAAGCATTGGGTACAACCAATGCTTAATGGATCATAGATTATTTTCAACGAATTCAAGTACTTTTGGTTCTGGAATAAATCCTGAAAAAGCATTCACTTGTTCACCTTTTTTAAATAAGATCACCGTAGGAACAGCCATGATACCAAATTTTTCGGCTAAGTCACTAGATTCATCCACATCCACAGATACAACTTTGCACTTTCCTGCAAGTTTTTCTGACACGCTACTCATGATTGGGGCCAACATTTTACATGGGCCGCACCAAGTTGCTGAAAAATCTACTAAAACAGCGTCTTCTTTCATTAATGCATTGAATTGTTCTGTATTTACTTTGTTCACCATATTAGAAATCCTCCTATTGTTAAAGATATTGTAACCAATGGGAAATTCGATGTCTATTCATTTGCTTCAGGCCATTTATCTTGGATAAAAGTCAGTGTTTTTTGAAAGGCATCTTGCCTTGCTTTCTGACAATGTTTGGGATAATTTCTCTCAATTTGGGATATCCGACGATACAATAAACGATCTCGATTGAAGGCTTTTGGCGGCAATATCACATGGCTGACCATTTGATATTGTAGATGTCGAGCACCATATCGATAATCATGATCTTGTAAACGACGCACGATTTGACGACATGCATATTCGCTCGGCAAGACGACATCGTTTTGTGAAGAAAGCAAGAGAATCGGACATTGACATTTTTCTACGGGAATGATCATTTCTTCTCTCAATCCGTAGGTCAAACATTGTTCATACCGATCGACCGTATGAAATTCATGACTACATTTCATCTCTTTCGCAACTTGTTTCCACATCTTTGTTTCTGGTTTTAATAAAGGCAATGGCAATCCTTTATATAAGATCGTCATGGTCGTTGGTTTGATCGATAATGGTTGATATAAAATATGGAATGGATTGACCCCAATCACAAGATCAATATCTTCTGGATAGTGACTGGCTACCCCTAGGGCAACACTGCCTCCGAGTCCCCATCCCCATAAGCCTACATGTTCATAGCCTTGGGCGTGCATGGTTTCGGCAACAAAAGAAATATCATCCAAAGAAATTTCTCGTCCTGGTTCAATAAAATCAAGCGCCAATGTATCCATTTTCGCTTCTGTAAATGCTTTCGCAATCGCATCATTACGCATGGTACTTAATATGATCAATATAGAGGTGTTGGATGCCTTTCCCTGATAGTACCGAGCAGAGAAGCCATCTTCATCAAATTTATAATTGAATTTCATAATTTCATCTTCTTGTATTGCCTATTATTTGTCAATGAACAAAAGTTTCAATTTATCTAAAATGAATAACATAGTCTATTGTTTGATTATTATCAGGATATAGATGATAATTGATCTGTTCATACAATTCTGGATCATAAGATACATGAATTTTAATATGTTGGCCATCATGGACTTGTTTGGTCTTTGTCATCATCTGTATGCTTTTCACAAATTGCATTTCTACTTCATTGGTCTGATCAAATTGTTTTATTAAATTTTTGTTCATATGAATCGATTCAATTTGATTGCCTTCATATTTTACTTGTACATACTCTTTGAGATCGATCGGTTTAGCATCTTGACTGTAAGTACAACCAACTAAGAAAAAAATGAGAATGAATAATCGTTTCCACATAGATTCATTATAGCTTAAAATTCAGAAAGAAAAAAACAACCCATACCTATGGGTTGCAGTTTTTACAAGGTCGATATCCTTCACTGATGATTGTTTCACGAGAATCTGTTGATATGATTTTATTATTTTCACTCATTCGTTTTACACTGAAGCAATCGGGTCGATGAAAGACATGAGTGTTTGGATTTAATATATATGTCGTACTTGTTGTTTCGGTTTGTGTTTCTGTACTTGTAGTTTCCGTTTCAATTTGTGTATTCGTTTCTGTACTCGTATTTTCCGTACGATGACTATCACCGGTTGCATAATCAATGGTAATGCCCGGTTGGACATTATAGACAAATACATTAAACGATAGATTTTGGTCCTCGATCGATAAGGCTTCCATATGGACTCCATGGGCAACTAGATCATTTCCTTCATAGATGGGTGTTACTCGATAGAGGACATGATGATGGGTGGATCGTATATAATCAGCGACCTGATTTTCAAATGGTAACATGCCGTCAACATTCATATATCGGGTACCTGTAGTTAAGTTATATTTATTCGCATTTTGTCCACTCAACATATATGCAATCAAATGACAACGATTGTATAAATAATGATCTTCAATCAAATCATCGTACCGGATGGTATGCCATCCACTGGGTTTGATCATTCCGATGGATCCGCGTTTCTTGGTTGGCATGGTCTCTTTGCCTAAAATAGCTTGGGCTTGATGACACCGCCCCCATTCATCCCATTTGGAGTACGATTGATACACAGTGGTTGATTTTTCTTCATCAGTAAACGATGGAACATTGTCATCCACTTCTACATAGGGCGTACCGGAATAAGCAGGAATCGTTGATAGATCGATATCGCCTTCTTGGGCATGTACACAAGCCGTACTAAAAAATAAAAGCAGGGAACAAAATAATATAATAAATCTCTTTCTCATAAAAAAAGTATACCACATAAAAAAGTCATAATTCATCGAACTATGACTTAAAACGTATTCTCGGTTCGTGCGATGATAGCATTTTGTGCTTCTGGCATCAACGATACAAATTGGGCACAATATCCAGCCACACGAACAATGAGATCCGTATGTTTTTCCGGATATTTTTGAGCTTCTTTGAGTTCCTGAGAGGATACAACATTAAATTGATTATGATAAATGCCTTTTTTTGCAGAAACAATCAAGAAGTCAATAAAGCGTTCTAAATCAGCTTCTTTCGCTAGTGTTTGTGGACTCAATCGCATATTTAACAATTGTCCAGCTGCTACACGTACATTCGGTAATTTGGATACCGAATTGATTAATGCGGTAGGTCCGGTTTGATCCGTTCCTTGCGTTGGTGAACAGCCTTCATTTAATGGGCTACCAGCCATGCGCCCATCGGGTGTAGCTCCAACCACAAAGCCATTTGGCACATACGATGTGATGTTTGAAGTTGACATCGTATAACAACTGACTTCTGGTCCTCTACCTTGACGAATGGTATGGTAAAAAGGCAATAATTCCAAATAAGAATCAAATACATCCGCAACGATTTGGTCGACATCATCGATGTCATTTCCAAATTTAGGCAAACGTAATATTTTGTTGCGTATGCGCATGGATTCTTCGGATTGCCAATTCTCATCCATAGCGTTCAGCAATTGTTCCCATGTCAATGTGTGATCTTCATACACCAGTTTCTTTATTGTATATAAAGAATTGCCTACGACCGATGGTCCAATATTCGATTGGGATATCACATCATATTTACACCCGCCTTGTTTTAGGGTCTTACCTAATTTCATCGCGTTTTGGATCAAACACGAAGCGAGTGGGTCTGCATCATAGATTTCTAAGCTTTCATCACATATCGCATCACAAGCTACACTAATATCCGAATAGAATTTTAAATAACGTTTCCATTCTGCCCATAATTGATCGTATGTTTCTTTGGGTTTTCCTTTCAACATACAAATGCCCGTATTGGGATCGACTCCATCATGGAGCATGATTTCTAATACTTTTCCCCAGTTTACATAGGTCATTCCGGTAGCTCGGTGTCCATATTTACCAGGAACACCAGTTTCTACACAACCAATTGGACAGTAATCCAGGGCATCTTCTTTACAGATACCTAGATCCATGATACCTTTGGCTACGATCGCATCATTGAACATGCTTGGCATCCCACATCCAGTTCGGATGAGTTTGGCACAAGCACGTAAATAAGATCGTGGTGAGTTTGCGTGATAGCGTGCGGAGAAGTTTGGTTCGGACAATCGACATTGATGCATGGCTTCGATACACATATATGTCAAATCATTGGTTCCATCGCTACCATCTGGTTTTAAGCCACCAACCACTAGATTCGAATAGAGCGGATAGCCTTGGGAAAACTTTGTATGACCATACGGACGTACTTTATTGAGGGAAGAATTCATAATGAACATGTGCGTGATAATCTCTAAGGCTTTTTCTGGTGTTAGGAGGCCCGATTTACGATCTTGTTGATAATAAGGATAGAGATATTGATCAAATCGTCCATAACAGAAGGAATGTCCATTACTTTCAATCATTTGTAGCACATGGATCATATAGGTGACTTCCACAGCTTCATAGAAACTGCGAGCCCCTTGTTCCATCATGGTCATAGCCATGGTCGACATGACTTCATACTCTTGTTTACGATTCGGATTGGTTTCTTTTATAGACAGTTCTTTGGCGAGTTTTCCATAGCGTTTAAAGTAAGTCAATGCGCCTTCTAAAGAAATGATGACACTTTGATAAAAAGCTTTTTGTTCATCGGAAAGTTCTGTATTTAATTTGGTTTTCGCTTCATCAATAATGGCGCGAAAGCCTTGTTTTAACGCCATTTCATGATCCGGTACGATATGGCCATCACCACTCATCGAAATGCCCCCTCGATGGAGTACGCCCTGTTTTTCAGCCATTCGTATGGAATCGGTCAAGTGGGCATTTACGCGGTCTTCATGCGTATGTCCTTGCCAATAAGGGGCAATCGAACGAAGATCTGATTTAGTTTGTTGGTCAATATAAAAGATATCTCCGGATCGTTTTTCAAAAGTATCCAATTCATCAATGACCCATTGGATGGAATATTCTGGAAAGATCGGTGCGGCAAAATTATGAGATGCCTGATTGCCAAAGATTAAAGAGTCTGGCTCCATATAGATGGTCATATGTTCTAGGGTATAAGCAAATGCTTTGGCTTTACGCAAAATATATGGTTCGCCCTCGGTTTGTTGGAAAGATCGCGTATACAATACGGCTCTTTGGGAACAAATTGTGGCTTTGCGTTTTTCCATCTTTTCTCGAAGGCGTTTCATACGCTCATTGATCATAGGCCAAACCTCCTTATTTTTTTACTTTTTCAAATCAAGTACAACAGGCACAGAACGATAACCAACACCCATACGATCGATACCCATATCAATTAATTTCAAGAAATGTTCACGTGTACGGATGCATCCAGAACCTTTGATTTTACATTTTCCTTGGTTTTCGTCCATGATCAATTGGATAACTTCTGGGGTAGCACCGACATTTTCATGTCCGGTTAAGAATCCCGTACTTGTCTTGATGAAATCGGCACCTGAATCCATGACACAATGGCATCCAGCCTTGATTTCTTCTTCTGTCAATGCATCGGTTTCCAAAATAACTTTCAATGCACGTCCATATTTATGTGCTGCTTGTGCACAAGCTTTTAAATCTTCTGTTACTTCATCTAATTTTCCAGAACGAATCTTACCAAAATTGGCAACGATATCTACTTCTTTTACTGTATCATATTTTGCGACGGCTTCAATCTGTTGTACACGACTTTCTGTTGAGCTATCACCAAATGGAAAATCGGTAACAGGGCAAAGCATGGTATCGGATCCTTTCACATACGGTTCGCAAAGATCCATGTATCCCGGATTGATACAAATTGTGGCACATCCCAATTGCACACCGTCTTTGGTCAAATCAATAATTTCTTGTTCAGTAAATTCTGGTTTCAATACACTGTAATCAATGTATTGTGCTAATTCTCTCGTCGTCATTTCTTTTGCTGGTTTATTTGGTTTCATAGTATGTATTTTTGATAACTTTTGTTATCTTTCCTCCTTGCGACTATATAATAGCACATTATGTTCGTTATGAAACTATATTTTTTCGTTTATTTTCTTTTATGTTCGTTGTTAAGAAACTCTAAATAGCAAATCTGTGAAATACATATTATATACACCTATCTATCTTTCGCTATATCTGTCATAGCAGTAAAATATTAATAAAGAACATATAAATTATCCTGTAGAAGAAAGGATTCGAATCATGAAAAACGATATTACAACTATTCATTCTTCAAACAAACAAAAAGAAATAGCAAAAAAAATGTCTTCTATTTCTATTCTCCCGATAAAAGATGAAGTAAAAATAGAAAAGGATGATAATTTTACAAAAATTCCTTATACTACTTTTTTAACATTGGGAGCAGGATTGGAACCTGTTGCCAATTTGTTACAAAAATTTGTTTTAGGAAATAATCAAAGTGGGTTATATTGGGTCAATGTTCCTAAAGGAACTCATTTAGCAAAACGAAGGAATGGCATTGGGTTGCTAGGAGCTGTTCTTAACAATGAAACAAACCAAGTGGTTGGGCAAGCCATACTACAAACAGCTCCTGTAGATCCTACCACACTTTTTATGATGGTAACTCTCTACGCTATTGATTATAAATTAAGCGAAATCAACGAAGCGCAAAAAGATATCCAATCATTCTTAGAACAAAAGGAACACTCCGAGTTACAAGGAAGTTTAGTTTATTTAACAGATGTGATCAATACCTACAAATATAATTGGAACAATGAATTGTATCTCAAGAATAATCATTTAAAAACATTAGATATCAAAGAAAGGGCAGAACAGAAAATTGATTTTTTTCAAAGTCAAATTCGTAAAGAAATCACTAAAAAGGAATTCTTATTCCTGGATAAGGACGTAAAAAAGAAACTATATACTGTAAAAAATGACTTGGTCAATGATCAACTGAGTCTTTATCTTTTGTCTTTTGCTTCTTTGTTAGAAATTGTTTTAAGTGAATCATTTGATCCTGGTTATATTCAATCTGTTATTAACAAACTGTATCATTACTCATTGGAGTATCGAAAATTATACACAGAATGCTATGATATCATAGAAAAAGACGCAAAAAATTCTGTCGAATATGAAACTAGAAAAAGAATTTCTACTCTAAGCAAAGCCATGGGAAAAACAATTGAAAAAGCTCCATTATTAAGTAAGTCTCCCATCGATGAAGCTTTGATTTCTGCTTCTGATAAACTGATTTCTTTCAATAATGCTCATACAGAAATGATGATGAAAAAACTCCTTCAAAACCAGGGGGGATTTGTCAAACCATTCATCGATACTTTAACATCATTCCATAGTATCTATAGTCAGGATTTACAGTTTGCAATCGACGATGAACACATTTATATCCATCATGATTTAATCCATTGATATCTCACATACACATCAACAGAACATGGAATGAACAATACAATATGTAGTAGAAAAATATTCGAAAGACAAGATATAAGACATTATCAACCAATAAATACTAAAACACATAAAAAAAGCCCTTTTGATAAGGACTTCTTAGACATATGGTGCAGAAGAAGGGAGACGACAAAAAGGAATATACGCATGAATATAGCTTTATTTAAGGCAATATCCAACACAATACATAATATATATTCATATCTTTGCAATTTTTTAAGATATAAAATGAGATATAAAAAAGAGAGATAAAAAAGAGATACCTTGATAGCATCTCTTTCTTCTCTTATTGATTTTCTTTTTTGATTAATTTCTCGATCCACTCGGATTTTGGGACCCGATGATCAATGGCTTGCTGCTCAAGCATTTGTGCAACAGGCTTCGAAAGACTGATAGTAGTTATTACCTTTTCGCCATCATCATCAACGACACCGAATAATTTTTCATAAGTTTCGGCATCACAATTTTCCTCTACCCAGTCTTTAGCATCGACTAGATCGAGCGGAGTAATTGCTTCACTTCCCGACCACTCATTTTGGCCGGTAGTTTCTCTGTACTTGGACAATGGCCCACCAGTACCGTACAAGAAGAATTCTCCGGTTCGTTTCCGGTAAAGTTCTTCTAGACAATATTCAAATTGCCCTGGATACGAATATTGGTATTCTCCTACCAATTCCGCCGTATCCGTATCGTACTTCTTTCCTCTGATAATTTTTTTCATTTTTATTTTCCTCCTTTTTTTTAATTTGCAAACATTTCTGTAACCTCAATCATTTCTTGTCTAGCTACGATTGTTCCGATCTCACCATATTCAGGCCAATCATAACCGCACATAGAGCTTTCAGATACTTTTCTTAGCTCATATGTGTCATTGAAAAAATATTCATGACCATAGCAATATCCAATATTGCATTTGAAAACCTGGAATTTCCCAATACCGTGAATTTTCATAAAACATTTAGTGCTATCAGTTAGTTTCATTTTACTCGCCTCCTAACAATTTTTCGATTTCTGATAGTCTAGCTAGCAATTTTTCTTTTTCTGCCAAAAGTGCTTGTTTGTCAACTTGTTCTTTGACTACCTTTTCGATCAATTCGATGCCATAAGAATCATCGTTTTCTAATTCTTTTTCAAGCATCAATTTGTTAACATGTTTTACAGTCATTACGGTACCTTCTGCAACAACTGTTTTCCAGTAATTTCTAGAACCACCGGAATCAATCTTGCCGGACTCAAGGACGACATCGTCGCCCACTCTAGCTCCCGAATCTCTATCCCATGCCCGGGCTAACACTTTGCCGGCATATGTAACGGGTTCGCGTGTTTTTTCAATATCGTCCGTGAATCGTACTCTAATTGTTACTTCTTCAGGCACCGTATCGCCATCTTCGCCGTATACTTCCATAAGAATCTTTTTTGCTTGATCCTTATCCTCTTTAGCAACTGCCCAGCATTTTTTGTCAGGATCCCATTTGGCAGAACCAATTGTTTTGATTCTGCTAATGAAATCTTTATTATACGGGGTGATCATTTCGAAAACCCCGTTTTTTTCATCAGTTTTTACCATTTTATTCTCCCACAATCTTATGATCCGTGTACATCTGGTGAGCAGCCGTTTCGACTGCGTAGTGAAGATGCCCTAGTGATCGTAAATCAACGATTACATAATCCGGATTTTTTTGACTGAATTCTTTTGCGAATTTTTCGATTTCACAAAGCAAATTTTGATACTTCGTGAAATCTCTTTCATCAGATTTTTGGGTGAGCTGCTTTTTTAATTCTTTGTTTGCTAGCTCCGCAATTTGATTAATTTCGTTTTCTATTTTTTTGACCTGGGCGGTTGACAACTCTCTTTCTTCCACCGCCTTCATATATTCGTTCCATTCTTCTGCTGTTGGTAACATGATATTTCCTCCCGGGATGCTCTCCCTTATCTCTATAAGTATAATACATCCGCATTATACATAAGTCAATACTTTTATATAAAAGTTAATACTTTTATTTAATGAAAAGGCAAATAAAAAAACACCGGTCAAATATGGCCGGTGCCGTAATTTAACTTGCCTGTAACTTGCTATTTGCTTAAACCAAATAGATTGTTTATAATGATGACAGGAACAAAAAAAGTTGAATCTTTTTTTCGGAGAGAGGACACCTGTGTCTTCTCTCTATTTTTTTAGCTTTCAGATGCCTTAGTGCCATTTTTTTAAAAATACGGCACTAAGAATAATGCAAGTGCCGAATTTAGCAAAATAAAACAAAAAAAATCGGGATGACCGTTGAGGACATCCCTTTTTACTCGATAGAAAATAGTTGATAAATTCAACAATGCGGTTTTTAGAAACCGTCAAAAACAATACCTAAATTAACTTTATTTAATGCATACATTTTCAACTTTTTTATATGCATCCAAGTAAAATTCTTTTTTATCACCATTATAAGTCACTTCATAATACATCCCATCGGCAAGCGTTGATGAAATCAACCACTTCCAATTTTGCAAAGTCTTGCACTTCCAAACAATATACGCTTCAAAACTGGTATCTGTATCTGTTTGATTCAGATGCTTTGCAATATAATTGTTGACAATATTAATAGCTTTATCATCCATAAATTTATACCTCCTAGAACAATTCTTCCACAAGCTCATATGTCTTTTCAAACACTGACGGTTTACATGGATAAAATTCTCCGTCTACACCCTTGATGATATAGTCACCGTAGGTAGCGTATATGCCACCCTCCAAAGTGTTTACATAAGCGCCTTCAAGATATCCATCACGCCACACTAGCGTTATGTTCCCTTCGCCAAATTCGATAATTTTATCACGATTATTTAAATTAAGTTGCATGGCTTCGATAACATAAGGCTTCTTGCGATAGTGCAATGCCATTATTTATCACCTTGTTTCTTTCCAAATAATGATAGAATCCATTTTAATATCTCATATAGAACGCCTAAGAGCGTTTTTTTACTTTCAACGTTAGATTGTTCGTCATTTCCTTTTTTGTCGTCTGTAGGCTCTTTCTGTGGCTCTGACGGCTTTTCTTCTAATGGCTTATCTGCTTTTACTTTATAGTGTTCAAAATCTACGTACATCGCATTTTTATCCAATCCAATTCCAGTTGCCTTGTCAATACTTGTATATTGGTGGATTGTACCACGATAAGACGTATCACTGTTGTAATTGCCATCGTTTGAGTCCCACTGAGCGACCCATTTATCATATTCGTCTAAATCAGTCAACCAATTATCAAACCACCATGTGGAGCTATATACTCCAGTGTACCATCCTTTTTCTTTAACGTACTTGCAGAATGTTTTGCACATTTCCAAACAATGCTCTTTTGTAAGCAAGCCACGTTTCTTTTTCCATGAGTCCGCATCTTCCATATCAAACCAGATACCCAATGTTGGTTTGTATTGCTCCGCTAATTCTACGGCATATTCTGCTTCCAGTTTAGCTCCGTCTGCATCGTATGCGTAATCGTAACAATACAGTCCGAAAGGCTTGCCATGCTTTTGGCATTCAGATACCCAATGTTCGACCTTTTTATCTTTGTATTTAGCATCGCTTGTCTTCTCACCAAAATTGCATCTGATGATGGCAAAATCGTATTTAGACATATCTACATCGGATTCTCTATTTGCTTCCGACAAGTCAACACCCCAATGTTTCACATTAGACTGGTCAATGCTAGGCTTAGAAGTTTCTACTTTATCTGGGTTATCTGCGTAAAAGTCGCACCATGCGGTAGAACGGTCTTTTGTTGGGCTACAAGCGACAAAATAATTGTGTCCGTCCTTTTTATAGACAATGTATCTATGAGCGTCTGTGGCACATTTCTGAGTGTATTCAATAAGCGTATTGGCATTCGCTACTCCTACTACTTTACCTGTAGGACTATCTTGTCTGATTTGCACTTGGTCTACTTTATACTTAGCCCAACCATGTTCGTCTTCTAATTTGTAACTTGGTGTAGTGTTTGGTTGCTCAAAAGTCGCCCACAAATCAACGCCTTGTTTTTCGCTTCCACTGATAGCAACGAAATAGCGATACATGCGTCCATCATTTTGATGTTCAACGAAACTGATATATCTATGTCCGTTACCTACCCATTTCTGTGTATAGGTCAATTTTGTACCTTTTTTCAAGGTTTCTGCAACAATTCCTGTAGGACTATCACGGCGTTTATTTACATCCTGTGTAAGAGTAGCAACACCATTTTCATTGATTAATTGCTTCTCGCTATAACTGTTAGAAACTGTCGTTCCTAATTCTTTGTGCCGTAAGAATCCAACCAATCTTAATGCCGTTCCAGGATAATATGAACCGACATTTTTAGGTACTTCTACATAATCAAACAAGTTACCGCCATAATTGGATTGAGACATAGCCATATTGACTCCTACGACCTCGACAACGGCAACATGACCATAATTACCATAGCCACCTTTATAGATAGCTAAATCACCGACTTGTGCAACACTGGATTGACTAAATTCTGGTGCATGTGTTTCCCATAAATTTCCTGCTCCTGCTACTTTTGTATTGCCGTCTAAAGATTGATTATGACCGACAATTTCACTGATACGTGCAGTTGCATAAGTAAAACAGTTAGGCATGGCCACACCAGTACGTGCTACTGCATAATTCATCCACTGTGTACTTCCGAAATTTCCATATGATGTTCGTGGAGTAAATGACATATACTACCCTTCTTTCTCTTCTAGCTTAGTGATTCGACAGCATGCACTGTCTAGGTCTTCTTCAATTTTCTCAAGGCGGAAGTCATGCTCCATCTGTTTCTTGGTCATCTTTTCAATGTCTGATTTCATGCTTTTGAGATCCAGTCTTGTCTCGCTCGAATCGCGACATAGCGCATCTAATTTCAGATTTGCCTTGACCACACCTTCGGCATCTGACTTTGAATTGTTCTTGATCATGACCACCACATTGACGATCAGGACCGCGAAGGCGGCCAAAGAAAACAGGAATTCAAAGGTCATGCCGTCCTTAGGCGTTACCATCAGACACCTCAGGTAAGCCGCCAAGACTAGTAAGAAGTGATACCAGTCCGGCCAAAAGGCTTGCGGATAGCACCACTTTCCAGTCGACTGACTCGATCATGGTACTAGCTCCGATGGTACCGACCGCGGTTTGGCATACTGTCTTTACGGCACGGATCAGTGCCGCATCCCACCATTTTTTTGATTGTAATTGATTCATGGTTCGTTTCTCCTTATCCATTGTTTTCTGTGCTACTGATTTCTGTGTAGTAGCTCCACAAGGTCATTTCACCTAATTTGACTTCGGTCTTTTTGTATCCTTCCTTGTCGGATTCGACCTCTTTTTCTTCGATATGATCCGCAATCTCTCCAAATAGTTCCTGGCGACGGTTGTTCTTCTCAACTTCTGCCTGTTTCGCTTTTTCATCGGCAATATATTTTTCATATTCTGCTTTTGAAAAGTAGATATGTAACTTATTGTCGGCTTTTGAAGTGTATGACTTGTATGCATGCACTTCCGGCCATCCTTCAGGCATGCCGTCACATACGGCTTCGATATCGATATCTTCCGATTTCTGCATCGCGATATTTTCAATGCTTCCATCGGCCCCTACTTTCACATATACATTTGCTTGCGACATAATTTTCCTCCTATAAAAAAACTGGTGGCGAATATAGCCATCAGCTTACCGTAAACGAGATGCCGAGCCACAATCACTCCCCATCTAGCACTGGAAAAGTGCAAGTTGCAAATTTAGGTGGTTGGTCTTATGTTGTGGCCGACTTGAGTCAAAAAGGTAATACTAACTGGGCATATAAGACTGCATCAACCGGCGGCAATCAATCCCATAACAATATGATGCCTTATATCGGCGGATACATTTGGCGGCGGGTAGCTTAACCGATACGTCTCCACATATAGCCAACAATGTATGGGCCCATCAATGAAATAGCTTGATCACCGCCACTACTATCTGTACTAATTTTGTACTGCTTATTGTAGTTTCCATAAGTAGATCCGCCTGATGCAGCGGTTACCTTTTGAACAATTGGCGAATAATATTGGTGGCTATGGCTAGGTATTTCATCGATTGTGATCCGATGGCTATATTCGCCACCAGTTGCACCTGCCGTAAACGTCATCTGCTTGCCATTCGCATCTGTTCCGGTTCCTGCGCCAATCAATACTCGACCTTCTCCATATGATACCCATGTTCCACCAAAAAGGTCGCCAGGATTGACATTATTTGCGGATAGATACAGAGAGCCAATCGGATGAAACTTGTCCAGTATATACTGATCAAGATCCACACCATTGATGCGTACCGTCTTTTTACCGATCCATACTACCGGAGTTGTCGAAGGAAGCGTGATCTGTCTTGTTTCGGACTGGCCGAAAGCGTCCTTGATCGTTACCGTGAAGTGGAAGCTTGATTGATATGGAACATTGGATACCGATTGGCTTATCGTCCATGCTGTTCCGGATATCGTCGGTACGGTTGCCGATACCGAAGCATCGTCCGTGATCGTATATGTTATTGTATTGGCTTTGGTTCCTATCTTTCCGTTCCAGTATGTCCCTTTACCGGATATGGTTGCCGTGCTTGCCGTATCTGTCGGCCTTGCTACGGTCAGAGACTGGATCGTCGGCCTGAAGTAATCATAGTAGGTACCGGTTACTGTCTTGCTAACCGTAAAGCCTCGGCTGTCTGTGACCGTGACCACAAAGCTTGCCGAGCTTAAATTGTCAAATCCAATTGTTGCTGTCGAAGAATCAGATACCGACTTGGTAACATTGCCGTTCTGCACCTGTATCAAGGCTATCGATGCATGATGCTGTGCGGTTGCCGTGACCTTGACGGACTTCTTTCCGATGATTGCTACACAATCGGTGCTGCTGATCCCGCTCAGTCCTGTCTCGGTCAGTGTTACACCACTTATGACCGGTGGACAGTTGATAGATACATCTATCTTGACCTCGGATGATTCGCCAATCTTGGTCGTGCCGTTATATGTTTCCAATACGGCGCCAAGCTGTACCGTCTGCGTGGTCGTGTAGTTGGAGTAAATATATTCAAGGCTTGCTGAATCGAGCGTGAAGCTCGTTCCGGACGTGTTGTAATCGATGGTCATAAGTGCCTTGACGTTAGGTATCGATATACGAAGCTTATCCGTGTAGGTCGATACGCTCTTGGTATATGTTACCGTGAATGTGCCATCAACCGTACTACCCGTAAAAGTATCAATTTTTGATGCTCTTGGAATCTTGGTAAGGTTCAGACTTCCAGATGTACTGCCTGAAGAAGGCAGATAGTAGGCGCTTGCAGCGCTTGAGTACGATGCAGATACGGATACGGTCTTCGTGCCATCATTATTGTGGCCAACCGTTGTTGATCCGGATGCTAGTGTAACCGATCCATAAGTGCCCACATTAAGATTGGCCGTCCCCGATCTTACTCTTGATCCGTTGATATTGATTGCGTAAGAGCCCGCGTCGTTATACTGCGCCGATCCGCCTGTAGATGTAAGTACAAGCGAGTACGACAATGTAGATGTATTGTTGGCCGTGCTTGTACTGGATTCAGACACGTTCAGCGTCATCTTCCAGTAACTTCCAAGTTGCACCGTTTTGCTTATGCTTGGCATTATTTAACATCTCCAATCCATAATAAGGCTGTTCCTACCACGGTCGAGCCATCTGCTTCTTCGCCGTCATAGGCCTGTATCTGATGGGCACCGAACTGCACTTTTTCCGTTACCTTAAGGTTCTGTATCATTGATTGTGCCGTCGTAACATTCATAAGCGTATTTCCATCTGCATCCGATACAGTAAGCCCGGACCCATCGATACGGGATTCGGTCTGTGTATTGGATGTACCCACATGCAATCCGGATTCATCCAGTTTGACATTTGAGACTGTCTGATATGTGCTATCACTGATGGTCTTTTTGATGCTTGCCTGGATGGACTGTGAGGTCTGCGCTATCTCTGACTTTGTGGCATATGTACCGCTCACGTTTTCTTTGAAAGCGTCCAGTGCATCGGCATTTGACTTGATCGCCTCCGATAGTTCGGAGTGATATGTATTGACCTGTTCGACCGTTGATTTGATGGAATCATTGGCATTGATGATCTCGGCACTGTTGGAAGTTTCCAGTTCATACAGTTCGTTAAGGTTCGACCACAGTTTTCCATCTGAGTATTTTTTCGTACCATCGGAAAGCGTGGTTTCCTGCCGAATCCATACCCACTTATTTGGCTCCCATTTCGGATAGTCCGCCGACCACGATCCACCGGTCATGGATGTACTGGAAGTGGACAGATAGTATTGGATGACTACGGATGTAACACTGATGCCAGATGGCCCCCTTGGTCCCTGAGTGCCTATGACAATTGGGCTTGTATACTGTGTGGTATCATCAGACATTCGCGTTTCTTCGTATGCCCACAGATATTTCTTATCATCTGTTGTTTTTTGCGTTGCAGTGGACCATCCAAGGTCTTCCGGTGCAGGCGACCAATCGGTTGGTGTACCGCCATATTCTAGTTTGATGTCTTTGACGGAAACTGTCCCTGTCCCCTGTCCTGCTTTTAATCGGGCAACGATCAAACCAAGCGGATAATCTGTATGCGTGGTGATTGTATATTTGACCCAGTATTTTTTGTATTCGGTCGATAGATAGAATGGCGCATAACCGTCATGCCCATTTCTAGTTGAACCATTCGATAGCAGATAATTATCACTGATCACATTGGGTTTGCCGCCCCCGTAAAGAAAGTTTTCAATGCAATCCCCTTCTACTGTTGACTTGGCCTGAAAAGACAGTATATATGTCCCCTCTGTAACGTTTATCGTCATTCTCTTATAAAATAATTGGATATATTCATTGCTTGGATATTCTCCGACAAGTTCTACATCTGATGTATCTTCAACCAAGTTCCGATTGCCAACTGGGCACGATATCAAAACATCATTTTCAAAAGCCGGCGACCAATCTGTCCATGTATCGCCAATTTCAGCCTTGATATCCCAGAATTTTCCAGTTACCGAATCAGTGCCATTTGAATAGGTGTTTAGCCTAACTTGTATATAGCCATCATGTCCCAATGTATATTTTGCTTTTAACGTTGTATTGGTATCATCGTCTTTAATTAATTGAATTTCTTCAAAATCACCAGCATAAGATGACTTAGTTTTAGTTACGACTAAAAAAAATCCAACTTTGTTCTTGTTGGTATCGCTGCCACCATGTACGGATGACCATGGAAGATTTGATTTTGCTTGGATATAAATTTCTGTACCTTTACGCAACATTTCTCGGCTAAAAATATATTCGCCGTCATTGTATGTATAGGTATAATTATCAATACTCGTACTTGTGGTTGTATATGGTGACTCTTGTGTATAATGAGAGGAATTTACAAGCAGGTTCCGGCCTTTAGATGTATAAGCTTTGGTGTGGTCGCTTGCTTGATACCACATTGTCTTGCTCGCAACTGATATACCGTCTTCCCCATTTTTACCATTCGTTCCCGGGTCACCTTTCGCTCCAGGATTTCCTTGAGGACCAGTATCGCCTTTATCACCTTGCTCACCTTTGATACGTGTCCACTTGTAATCGGTATATGTTTCAGATGCCGTTTCCTTGTCGTCGGTATAGATGCCAAAGTACATGGCACCATCGAACCAGGATGTGCTGAAGTCTTTTGATCCTTCTGCCGAATTGGCATATGCAATATGGATATGGCTTGAATCGCCGTCAATCACATTGGCGCATGTGACCTCTGTCGCACCTCTCACTACATCGTTGGCATCGATAGCTTCCACACGGTATGTGACCGTATTGGTGATATCTTTCGCGAATATGGCCAATGTCTGACCGGTCGAATAAGATATACCGTCCTTGTACCATCGATACGTCATCTCTCCGGAAGCATCCTGATTATTGGCCAGTACTTTGGCCGTCAGTGTCGTTGATCCAGTGCTGTTTTTGAACACCGTACCGTCGGAAGATATGATGTTGACCTCAAAGGTTCGTTTTGCATCAATCATTTTCTGCATAGCATTGATCAATGACTGATCAACCTGTGATTCGACCTCCTCAAAGTTGTCAAAAGTCGTCTTGGATGCTGATGGGTCCGTGAAGCAGATTTCCTGCTCCGTGACTCTAGCCGTCAGATACAGTGTCGGTTTATAGTCCGTATCTTCGATCGTGAATGTATCACCGATATTGGCATCAACATAGCTATCGACCTCATAGGATACTTTCGGAACCATGATCTTCGCGAGCTCTGCCTTGGCCTGTCCGTACAGGGCATTGACATCTGATGTATCATAGCTCCATATCTTGACGATATAGCGGTCATTTTTTGACGATTTCAACAAAGATGGGAACCGGTCCCTTGCCTGCGGTGCAAGTAGATTGTTCCCTGATACCTGGAATTCGACGTTCCCGTCACTGTCGTACTCTTTCTTTCCGCTCAGCTTGTTGAGCTGCAGCCCATCCTTTCCAGTCGGACGTATGGCCGTACATAGCTCGGTTATGTCTGATTTCTTCGTGATCCCAGTGACTTCTCTGCCAAATCGAAGTACTTCCCCGGTACGATCCTGCCCCATCCCCTGATGGGTATCATCATGTTCCCGATAGACGTTCAAGACGATTCGATTCAAGGAATAATCATCGTTAAGTTCCGTCACAAACTCAAGTTCTGCGTCGAATACCGTGGCCAGTGAATACAGCCTTTTCAGTACCGTATCCGTTCCTTCCCACTTATTGGATATCCTCTTATCGGAAACTTCATTGATACCGATATCGAAGCTTTTTTCATAGTTGAATGCCTTGACGTATGCCTCAAAGCTCATGGATTTGCCTTCGTACGTGTCCACTTCTTCATTGAGAAGCTCAAACACAAGACCGTAAGCCGTGACCTTGATTTCCAGTTCATCCTTCTCTGTTTCGACGATATTCAGATAGTAGCTCTTGTCCTTGTACTTGAAAGACAAGTGATTCCCCTCCACAAGATATGTGGCATCATCCATCCATGATTCTGTCGTGAATTCAAACGTATACGCCGAGCCCTGCAAATAGGTGTGCAGATTATCATCCCAGTAATGCAGCGTATCATCTAGAGAATTATCTAAAAAAGCGCACACTACATCGTATGCGCTCAATATTGCGATTCTTGGCATATCCGTCATAACCATGCCTCCCGAATGTATACCTTGATCGTAGGGTCTGTCTTGGTCCATTCCGATACTCGGAACTTGATTTCTGATTTGCCCGGATCAGCTTTGAAGTATTTCGTTCCTAAAATTTCATCCTGTTGACGGTTCATTCCGTTGACGTAGAACTTGCCCTTATCACCATCGATCGTGATCACATCACCACTATTGAATCGATTCGGGATATCCTTCCACTTATCGACATGCATCTTTTGATACGTGAATCGATTCAATCCCAGGAAATACAAGAATTTGTTGCCTGTACGATTCTTCCATGCCTTGATACTGACCTGTACCTTGGCGCACTTCATCTTCTCGATCTCCGGGATATGGTACTTGTAATATTTGCCCCAGTAGTAGAAGGTCACATCGGCGCCCTCCTTGCGGATATCACAGTGCCCCCAGTCCCAGTACCATGGATTCTGTGAGTGCAAGTGACTGGTCTGAAATGACCATGTACGAAGCACCTTTCCGCCAAGCTTCGGATTGGCATTGGTGCCATTTACGATCAGTTCATATCTTCCGGTATTCCCCGAAGTGTCCGTCTTGTACCAATTGACACCGCAAATCAATTGATTGTCTGCCGTAAGGAATCCAAGGTCCATTTCTCCGGTCTGCCCCATCCTCGAGGCATACATCAGGATATGGAAGTAGGAATAGAAGTTCACCGCACCGTCTGAATCGCCGTTTGAATCGGCCGGGAATGTGAATGTCCTCAATCCGCCATTGGCATCGCCGACGATGGCCCCCTCTGAGCCGAATCCAAGGAAGGTGTTGTTGAACCACGTCTTTTTGGCCAATGTACCTTTGGCACCATACTTCGGATGGATAGCGATGGTTCCTGCGGTATCATCCGCACAGTTCAATAGGTCATTGATCGTTCCTAGTGTCTCGTTCTGCTGGAAGGTTTCCCCATCGGCCTCATCGATCTTGCCGAACTGCATGATCCCATTGCCCGATACGATACCGATATATCCGGTATCCGAGTTGGTCTTGATCTCATAATCGATCGTGGCCGGTCTGCTTCCGTTGTTCTGTATGGTTGCTACAAGGTCGCCATCACTGTTCTTGGCAGCCGTCACTTCCTTTAGCGTCGTGGAGTATTTGGCCGGGTCCGTACAGTATATTTCGATTTCACCAACCATAAAGTTGGTTCCTTTTTCGTTTTCCGTGATTCCCTTTTTTGTGCCAATGAAATATTTGTCGGTCTCGTCATTGAAAATGATCTTGACCTGTTCGCCATTTAAAAGCCTGTTCATCTTGTTATAGGCATCGCGAAAAGCCTGGTCACTGGAAGCAAGAAGCTGATAAGTGACCGTGATGGTGCGTGGCGGATATCTTCGGGCTATGTAGTCCGAACCGTCGATGGTATCGATAGAGTGCTCCTTGATCTCTGCACCATAGAGCTCTCGACCGGATACCGACAGGGTCCGATACCCTTCAATCTCGTTTTCCAAAAAAACGCCATCGTAAGACATAGCCTCGGACGGCAAATTGGTACCGTCCGGGATACGTACAGAAGTGTCGTGATATGAGTATAAGCTCACTATCTATCACCTCCTAATTTGTTTTTGAATTTCTTAGCTCGATTGAGTTCCTGCTCATTGTACTTGGCCGTGGCACGTGCAAATCTCTTGCCGTCCACATCCAGTGGCACATTGATCGTGTATTCCGAGCTGTTTCTATAGTCGTAATTATCATTCAGCTCCGCATTGAAGCTTCCTAAATTGGCATCCGCCTGTGCAAATGCAAGGCTTGGAAGATAGACAAGATTCTCTGCTGCATGTCGTACATTTGTGACCATGCGTTTGATACCGTTGATATATCCTTGACCGACCCAAATACCATACTGTCGTGTCAATCGTGACGGAGAACCTAATTTGGCTTTTGCCGCGATTGCCTCATTGGCGGCACTAGCCAGTCTTGCAGCAGCCGCCTCTACGGCTCCGGCCGATGCATTCAGACCGTTGGCCAAACCTTGACCAATCATCAGTCCGGCACTGTATGCACGTCCTGCACCGGATGACATTGCACTGTATATGCTTGACATCATGCTCGTTACGATAGATACCGCTCTTGCACCGCCACTGGATAGAGCAGAGCCAAAGCGACCCATCGCACTGGTTGCGATGCTTGGCAGTCTTGAAAGTCCGCTGTTTGCAGCACTCACGATTGAACTGCACGCACTTGTCATGGCTGATACACCTGCGCTTGCACCTGCTGCGATAGCCGATGCAAATCCGGCCATAGCACCGATAGCAGCTGCGGAAAGCATCATCATGGATGCGACTGCCGCGGTTGCACCTGTACTTATCATCATCAGAGACGCCGATGCGCTCATTGCGGATGCGGCTATGCTTGTCATGCTTGCAGATGCCGTCATAGCAGACGTTCCGAGCATGGTCATGTAGTTGGATGCAATCAGAAGGTCAGTTCCGAATATCGACATGTTGGCGCTTGCCATCGTGATCATGGCGCTAAGCATGGTCATAGATGCCGATGCCGTGGCACTCATGGTACCAAGCATGAGCATGGATGTGGATGCCATCATGAGCGATGCGGTCATGGCCGTCATTCCCGTTGCAATAAGCATAGATGTTGTACCGACCATCATTGCCGATGCCGTAAACTGTACCAGTGACGCATTGAGCATCTGGAACTGTGCCGGAATCGTTGAGATAGACGAACCCATCGTACTTATCGATGTGGCGATTGTGGACATGGATGCGGCCGCTGTGCTTCCATTTGTTGATAGCGTCTGTACCGCACTTCCAAGGTTTCGCATGGAATCACCTACGGTATCGATTTCCGCAGATTTCTTCGTGATCTTGCCGATTCCCAGAGCTACTGCCGCCAAAGATGCGGTCATGTCGCCTAGGTTCAAGTTTGTTATCTTGGATAATCCAGTTGCCAGGTGTTCAACACCTTTTCCGGCATTCAGAGCGCTCTTTCCAAACGATTCGACCACATCGGCCACACCGTCAAGGATGCTCTTTACACCCTCGCCAAATCCTTTGAATACATCGGATACACCATCCAGTACGGATTTGACGTTGTCACCGAAAGCCGTGATGACATCTGCCACACCGTCCAGTGCCGACTTGATCGCATCGCCAGCTGATGAAATGACGTCTGCCAGGCCCTGGAAAGCATCCTTGATGGCCGTACCGATAGACTCAACGACCGATGCAATACCTTCCAGTGTGGACTGGATCGCATCGCCAATGGCCTGGATAATGGCCGGCAATGTCTGTGCTACGGCCACGATACCGGCAACTACCGTACTAACGATAGGTGCCAATGCCTGTAATATCTGTGACAGTCCATCGGCCTGTGTACCAACCAGTGCAAATGCCGCACCAACCATCAATGCAGCTGCACCGATAGCAAGCCATGTGCTAGGCGGAACCATAGCCAATGCTTCACCAAGACCTCGGAATGCAGTTGCAAGTCCGGTGCCGATTCCCTTCGCTGCCGTGCTGATTGCAGTGCCTAAAGATTTAACAATTTGTGATATCGATGTACCCAATTGTTTGACGATAGAAGATATGGATTGTCCAATTTGTTTGATTATGTCTTTTATCGAATTTCCTAGCTGCTTGATGATATTAGTTGCACCTTTGAATCTGGCGTTGATTTTGGATACGGAACTGGATACTCTGCGAGATGATTGTTCCGCATTGTCACCAATCTTTTTGACTTCTTCGGCAGTATCTGATGAACCTCCGCCTTTTGAGAAGATGCTCTTAATCTTTCCAGCCAAAGTTTTGACGTTTCCTACAGATGTTTTTGCCGCATTTCCAATTGCTTTTATCTTTCCGGCAATGGCACTGACGCCTTTGATTGTCAGAAAAGCCACGCCCAATGCTAATACTGCATCAGAAAAGGCTTGTATCTGTCCCGGTGACATATTTGCTACAAACTGTGCAATCTTGTCTGCCAGTTCTGCAACCTTGTCTACCACGGTACCAATGACCGTGCCTAAGGTCGAGAAGATACCGCTCGCTCCGCTCAGAGAACTTGCCACATTGGAGATGGCCGGGCCAAGGTCGTCAAATAGATTTCTCAGTGAATCAACGGCACCCGAATTGATGAACGAGCTCCAGAAATCATCAAAGCTCTTTTTGGCACCGTCTATGAATCCGTCAATCTTGGCCGTAAGATTGCCAACATCGATACGGTCCATCGCATCAATGATGCCTTGGATAGCATTGATACCTACATCCTGGAGTTTGTCCCATACGGGCATGAACTTGGCTGTGATTCCTTCGTACAGTCCGTCCATAGCCTGTCCTACTGAATGGAAGTTCTGTGCCATATTGGTGAATGCTTCGGAATTTCCGACCTGTTCAACAGCATTGAAGAAGTCTTCTGTCTTGATCTTGCCGTCTTGAACTGCCTGGACCATATCCTGTGTGGACATTCCCATCTGTTTTGCAACTGCGGCAATACCGGATGGAGTCTGTTCAAGCATCAGTTTGAAGTCCTGCCATGCGACCGTTGGACGTCCGGCCATCTGTGTTGCCTGTTGGCTCAATGTTTTCATGGCCTGTTGCGGATTTTCCGCCGCAGCTGCAAGACCGCCAAAGCCTTCGACCAGTTTGGTCGTGTTTTTCGTGCCAACTGCGGCCAACTGTGCATAGGTGGATGCCATATCACTGGCATTATAAACAGTGGCTTGTGCATAGTTTTCCAGGTCTTTTTGTACAGATTTTATCTGGTCACCGGATGCACCGAGTATCTGCATGTTTCCGTTGAA
Source organism: Absicoccus sp. (assembly GCF_034090965.1). Classification (NCBI taxonomy): domain Bacteria; kingdom Bacillati; phylum Bacillota; class Erysipelotrichia; order Erysipelotrichales; family Erysipelotrichaceae; genus Absicoccus; species Absicoccus sp. Next base: position 53,498 of record NZ_JAXDRQ010000009.1, read on the forward strand.
TGATTTCCACGCTAGACTTGATGTGTTAAATGATTCACCAAGTCCTTGAACGCCGTTGGATAAGGCATTGACCGCACGGTTTCCGATGGCCATCAGTGCGCCAAAACCGATGCCACTCTTAATCTTGGAAGACAGTGTATCCATCTTGGTGATAGCTTCGTCTGCCGTTTTTCCAAGCGATTCATCACGGCCTTTTAACACCATTTCCGGTATAGACTTGATGAACCCTTTTAATTTGGAGATAACGCTCTCTGCTTTGGTTGCTTTTGGTGACATGTTGTCTTCTGCTTTAAGTTCCGCTTCGACGCCTTCCGATGCTTCGGACTTGGCTTTTTCAAGCGTACCGACGGCACCTTCGACCGTTGGTGTCATGTTATCGTTGGCATCAAGCTTTGCCTCTGCAATGTCGGATGCCGCTTGGTCTGCCTGTTGACAAGCCTTGATGGCATCATCAATCACTGGTGTGGCGTTATCCTGAGCTTTCAGAACGACCGTTGCAATCTGATTGACTGCTCTGTCCAGTGAACGAAGCACATCGAGCGCCGCCTCAAATGTGCTTGTAAAATTCGAATCTCTCGCTTCAAGGGAGGCTGTTACTGAATACGTTTCAGCCATTTTATTTGCCCTCCTTTTTCTTTGCTTGCTGTGAAACGAAACGTTTGAGGTCTGCGAACCTGTCGTCTTCTGCGGTTCTGTTTCCGTTCATGACACGATCCACTTCTCGTTTATAGTTATAGAATTTGTCAAAGCTCCGATATACCGGTCGTCCGCTCTTCTTTCGGGCTCTTACCTGGAAGTTTTTGAAAGCTTGCATATGAAGCATATACATTTCATCAACAAATCGAAGGTTATGAGCTTTCATCAATAGCTGATATTCCTTGATGTTTAAGCGGTCTACTTCGTCAAATGACTTGAAATCGAGATAGCGGAAGCAGTTCAGAGCAACAGATTCATAAAAATCAGAAAATGTTATTTCGTTCCTTTCTGATTCTTCTTGATTGCATCCATCAGCTGTTTCATCTTGGCTTTTGAGACATTCGCTTTCGATAAAAAATCGGTCACCTCATCGAACAATCCGTCGATGTCCTCACAATCTTCAATATATGATTCCAGAGTTTCCTTTTTGATGCGTGGCGTGAAGTTGATATTCATGGCGTACAATACGTCAATCAGAGCCTCGATATCTCGGTCAATGACACCGGCCAATGAGTAGATCATACCTACATCTACATCACGATCGTTTGCTTTTTCTTTTACCTTTTTATTAAGGTCTCGCATAAATGCGATGGACGCTTTGAATGTGTACTCTTTTCCGCCGATTTCAAGTTGCATAGTATTCATATGTATCTACCTCTTTCTTTTCGTTTCTACAGTCAAAAAAAGGACGTGGTCATCACGTCCCAGTTGCTATAAGTTATGCTGCTTCTTTCGTTGTGTCTTTATAAACGTAAGAAGCGGCTTCTTTCTGTGCATCGGATACAGTTGCATATCCATCTGCTCCGTTTCCTTGTACACCGAATGTAAGTTCTACTTCGGTTGCATCTTCGGAATTGGATGTTTCTGTAAATTCTGTAACATTTGCCTGATAATATGTAGCTTCATACTTTCCAGCATTAGTATCCGTGCCTTCTTCTGCCAGATTTACACGCCATACCTCTACGATCTCACCCGATAACAAAGCATTTCTCAATTTTTTGATGAACTTATCGCCTTTGGCAAGGATAGATTTGGCCGTGATTTCCAATTCCGGTGTTCCTGGTGTACGGATTGGACCGTCTTTGGTCTGTGTTGTATCCGCATCACGCTTCATGGATAGTTCGTTTTCTTCCGTGAATGCGATATGCGTTGCATCTTCTTTTGATTTTTCGCTCAACAAACGATATAGATAGATGATCTGCGTTCCTTTGACTTTATCCACATCGTTCGCAAATAATTGCAAATTGATCATTATTGTTTTCCTCCTGTTATTTCAAATTCCAGGTCAAGCACGCCATGCAATAGCGGTTGACTGGTGGTTGTGTCCGGTATCACTTGCTGATTGATGTTGCGGACCGACCAGTGATATGACTTCGTATCTCGGATATGTCTGGCAATATCCTTGATTTCCGCCATGATTTTGGACTGTGTACCTCTCTTTTTAGGGTCGTCATGCCATACATGCACTGTCTGATACACATGACCGCCGATAAATGACTTATTTCCATAATCGTCTACGGTCTGACTGTCGCCTAAATATACAAAAGGATACGGTGTTCCATCCGGTGGCAGGAAGGTATCATACACGCCGATTCCCGTATCCTTGTATTTAGTTTTAAGTGCTATCAGTAAAGCACTATATAGTTCCTGTTGCGCATCCATATCAGTCACCTACGACTTTCTTCATATCGGATATGAACTTCTCTTTCTGTTCGTTGAAGGCCGGCTTGCAAAATGGCTCCGCTTCCATGAAACGAGTACCATGTTCAACGTAAGGCGCATACTCTTTAGTTGGGCCAACCGTTGCTTTCATTCCACCTTCAGATATGGTCGTGTTGATACTTCCGCCCAGTCCGCCTTTTGAATACCCTTTTTTGAAGGCAACACCTTTTTTTGCTATGCCTTTCATCTTGTCATTCATATCTGCGCCATTGGCTCTTACAACTTCTTTGATCTTGGTTAGATTCTTACAGTCATTAATTTTATAAATGAGCTCATTCAGCCCGGATATCTCTACTGCACCCATAACTATTGCACCTCCGATACGATAAATGATTGCTTCGTTCTAAGCCGCCTTGTGTAATCAACACGATATTTCTTGTTGCCAATGATCAATTGGTCAAACGGAACATCGATATGGTTCTGAATATGCACCGTCAGGCTTCCCTGTTTGATACCGCCATATACAAGATTCATGGTCTGCGTATTGGTATCCATAACAGAGCCATATATCTTGGTATCAGTGTATGTATCATCGTTATAATCGCCTGTATCCGGGTCATATGCCCCGGCCGCTAGCCGTCTGAATAGGATTGGTGTGTCGTATCTCATAAGAAGCGTATCCTTCCGATATCCTGGTCGGACTGTGCGTCGCGCCATGTTTGGATATCGTCGGCATAGGAATCAAAGTCATTGTCCTTGAAGGTCAATGCTTCGCCTTCTACCGTGTGTCCGCTCAATCCTTCAGAGCCGATTCTATTGAACCGTGCAATCGAAACTTCGGTAACGATATATTCAAGTTCGCTTGGCACTTCCTTTTGGCCAAGCAATGCTTTAAGGCGGCTCTCGGTCAAGGTGATGATTACCTTCAACTTATTGTCCTCATCCTCGATTCCAAGCAGCGCCTTGACATCATCGATCACCGCCATATGCTACTAGGCTCCCGTTCCTGATGCAGTTGTGGCGGCTTCGATGGATACCTTGAATACGCCATCGACATATTCTGGCCAGAATTGTACACCGGATAACGCTAATGTTTCGATAGTCGCATTGGATGTGATTGTCGAGTGCGTCATACCAATCAATCCAGTCTCGTCGTAGGTCAATCCGAATTTACTCGCCACATCTCCGCCGTTAGGAATATATGCGCCTGTCAAGTTTTGTTTAGCAGTGGCAAATGCAGTACCTTTCGCCAAACGCGGAGAAATGATTGCTGTTCCTAATCCTAAGAAACCTTCGATGTATTGGAATCCAAACACATTCTGTGTCGTGATCTGTGCACCACCTAAATACTCAGCCACATCCAATGGCGATACAAAATAAATTGGATCAATTGTTAGATCTTCAAAACGAACTTCCACTTGTCCCCACGCATTGGCTAAAGCGGCTTGCAATCCTTTACCGGTTACCTTGCCAGTTCCAGTTGCCAAAGAAGCAAAGAAGTCTTTCTTGATATCTTTTTGCAACTCCAACGTCATTTTGGCATCGGTATCATTGATGGCTTTTTGTGCGCCAACCTTTTGGATAGCTTCTGCAGTAGCCACTTTTCGATATTTCTTCAATACGATTTCTTTTTGCCATGCCAATTTGCGAGTGATCTTGGTCATTCCAATCGTTTCACCTTCGCCGACCTGATCAGGCGTATTCTCTTTGGTCAATTTATATGATTTGATCACTGTTCCATTGGCCATTGGCGTCAATTGGTTGATACCTAATACTTTGCGCAATTCGTCGATATTTGTTGCGATTCGTGATGTATAGTCCACAGAAATGGCCGGATCCAAATCTGCGGTTTGTGTGATGTTAGTCTCTGCAAATAATTGCAAATTAATTAATTCTTCCATGTTGTCCTCCTATTATTTGAAAAGATCCATGTTTTCTCTGATCAGACGCTGACGCTCAACGGAATCGGCCACTTTCATGATGTCTTCCTTGGTCAATCCTCCGTTAGGCGAAGTACCGCGTTTGACAGAGTTCCCTTTCAACGCTTCCTTGACTGCCTTTTCGACTTCGCTTTTGAACAGTTCGATAAAGGATTCAACAGCTTCTTTTGTGGTGTCTGCATCCGATGTGATGATGCTTGATAGAATGTCGTCACTTACATTGATGTTTGCGTCAGCACACATTCTGCGTGCTTCTTTGGCCATATCGGCACGTGCTTTTTCACCGCGCAATTTATCAAGCTCTTTCTGAAGCTTGTCGCGTTCATGCTCGGCCTTTTGCTGAGCATTCATCTTTGCAAGCTTTTTGGCTTCTTCTTCGGCTTCTTTGGCCTGTTTATCCCACTTTGCTTTTTTCTCCTGGATGATTCGGTCAAGGTCCTCGTCCGTGTACTTTGGTTGAGGTTTGTTTTCTTTCTCAGAATCATCTTTCTTGCTTGTATCGTCGTTATCTGTCGATTTATCTTCGGTGTCTTCATCTGCGAAAAGTTGCAAGTCAAATAGATTTTTTTCCATATGTAAATTTCCTCCATAGTTTTGAGACGCAATGCTTGTCTTCCATAGCTTTTTGTGTCATCCATGCCTGGACCCATGGCTTTTAATGTCGTCAATGCTCGGACATATAAAAAAGCACAACCTAATCGCTTAGATCGTGCTTTATGAACTTTGGTAGCTTTCGCTTCGGCGGGTCTTTCATATAAACTGTCTCCTTTTCCGTTTTTCCACAAAAAATGCAAGTACGTACTCTTCTTTCCGCCTTGCATTGTAAATTATGATCATAATAAGATTTCTCAATCGATTCTGTATAGATGTGTCTGCACATACCGTGCCTCCTAGGTCAATTCATCATCCACACTCACATAATCTGGATATGCGGTAGCTATTTCTTCGCATCCTGTGATAAATGCCATGACCGCGCCAAACCCTTCTTGTGTTACATCACGGATGATGATATGCTCGAAGCCATCATTGCTTCGGACATGCTTCATTTCTCCATATGATCTAGTTTGTATGGTCTGCGCCATTGTCTGATACAGCGCAGACACTGCTGCACATACGATATCGCTTCCCTTCGGTGCATATCCGGCATGGCCTTCGATTTGAATATCGAACCATTCGTCGTATTTGATCGTGATATGTATCATGTTCAATTCCTTTCGTTATAAATATTTAAGATAAATAGTATGGCAGTTTGAATAAATAAGGGCAATAACACAAGCCACCACGACCAGGCAATAACATGGCACAGTTTTAACACGATAAAAGTGATAGTCAAGGCTTCACAAAAGCTTATCCCATTTCTAGGTTTATAATCATTATTCATGCTTAATCCTCTATTTCTTGCACTAAAAAAGCACGATTCCAATTATCGCACTTTATTAAAACCCATCTTTTTTCAACATTTTAAAAAGTTCTTTTCTAACTTTTGTATCATATTCTTTTGTATTAGGAAATGCTGCAACCTGTTCAGGAGTTGGCATTTTACTATCATCGGCCAAATCGGGTAGATAAACCTTAACCTTTTTTTTACCTCTTTTCATAGGCCATAACTCCTTTCTTTACCAAATATTTTATTAAAGACATTGAACATTCATATTCTGCCTTATCTTCACTATAATCTATATATTTTTTCTTATTGAAAGAATAAATCTTATTTGCTAAGTCGTCAACTTTTTCATATTTCTCCAGCTTTTCCAACCTGTAAACAGCGCCATTATGGCAAATTATTACAGAACTAATTTGTCTTGGCCTTTCAAATAGTTTTATTATGTCATCCCTTGATGGAATAGAATTGTTTGGGTGATTATGAACGGCTTCAAACAATGGTGTTGACTCATTAGATAGCATACTATTTTGCCCCTTCGAAAAACCACTTTGTAATATCATTTTGTTATCTGCTGCAGATGTGTTTTTAGCTAGTCTTTCTCCTGTTTTTGCATCTATCGCAACAATGTGTTCATATTGAGTATCATTATTATCTGATAATATTTGCAATGATTCGTTATATAACGATTCATTAACAGCTTTATGACTTGTTAGTCCTTCAAATTTGTTGTGATAAGTTTTCGTATTTATCAATCTAGAATTAACATGCCCTGGAACATTTTTCCCTGTGTCAGGTATATTGATTCTTTCCTTTTCTTGGTTCTTTTGCTTCTTCCACTCCTCAAATGTCATATCACCTGAATCAGGATCACCCAAATATTCATCGAATAATTTACGATCAATATATGGAACCGTGGAACAATGACAAATCGGATGCATTGGTGGCGCATTAACGCCCGGAGTCATATCTTTCGTGTCGTAAATATTACCGTCAAGCTTTCTGCATTCATCGCAAGCTTTTGTATTCATGACGACATATTTGTATTGGCCGAATCCATTTTCTTCATATGACCGTTTGGCAACATCGGTTTGTATGCGTCTTTCTTCTGTTCGCAGCAAACGATCAGCTGCATAATAGCTAACATCAAATCTTTTACGCATATCAGAAATAAGACTAGTTGTGCTTTTCCCTTGAATGATGGCCTTAATCATGTATCCCTCTAATTCCGACCTTAACATGTCTTGATTGGCCCAAATACGTTCAGAAAATGTCGCATTATAAAACGATGCATTTACGATTGATTTGATCATATCTCCGTTATTTTTGATAGTTTTGCCCAGGATACCGGCCTGTCTTTCCATTTCATCAATGGTTTTGTCCTTCAAACAGTCTTCAACGTATTTTTCATACTCATCATTTCCGGCGGCAAGCTCAAGCGCCACTTCAGACTTTAATAATTCAAGACGATTTGCTTTCATCGTCAGGTTATATATCTTCATTTCATCATTTGCCTGTTGTGAGAAGTCTTTTTCTTTTACATACTTTTTCGCCTTTTCTTCATACGCTTTGATGTCTAGCTTGTCAGCTCGTTTCTTGGCTTCAGACATTGATATTCCTTCTTTTGATGCGTATTTGCTGTACCATGCATTAATTTGTTCCGTTACGTTATGGAACATATACTCGAATATGCGTTTAACCACATCTGATTTGTCTGAATCATCTGACTGTGATTTCTCTCTAGCCTTTGCTTCACGTCTTACCCAGTAATTTTCCGCATCATCTCTTGTCTTTGTTTTCGCCATTTTGTTCACCGTTTATAGAAGAAAAAAGACGATCATCAATGCTGTATGCTTTTTCCACCTGTTCTTCCTCGATTCGCTCGATTTCTTTTTGCGGATCATCAACGATCGACAAGACTGACAACTGTGTCGGCTGTGATACGATGCCTGACAAGTTCTGTGCAATCTGTGTTTCTTCCAGAATGTTCTGCGGAAGATTGCGTGTATAGTGGTAAGTCAATCCGATCCAGTCTTTCTCGTTCATCGAGTTGACCGGGTTGGAGAAGATGATGCGGTATCTTCGGTTAAGACCGGATGTGAACTTCCGTTCCTTGGTCTTGGCAAGGTTAGACATGGACTGCAGTTTGTACGCCATAGCGATTCCGGAACTGTTACCGAAGTTCTCGTCATTGATATTGGCAATCATGGACACCTGGTAGATCAGACGTTCCATCCGGTTCAAAGCGTTTTCCTGCGTTCCGTCCGCATTCGGCTTTTCCAGGAAGCCGACATCGACCGGGTTTTCACTCATATCGCCCTCGAAGCTGATGACACGTTTGTCACGCATGTTGGCAAGCATGGAGTCATTAAGCTTAGGCCCTAATATCTTCAGGTAGGCATCCGCGAATGCATCCACATCGTTGAGCTTCTCGGACAGAGCCTTGTTATATCCAACGATAAGCGAGTACACCGACTCGAATACCGCGATACGTGACTCATTCTCTAAATATTCCGTTGCCGGAATGTCCGCAAAGTTGTGCGGTCTGAACTCGTCTTCGATGTAATGCAGTCCGCCTTTGTCCGTGAACGGCCATATCTCTGACGGTGTAAGCACCTCGCCATGCATGACTTTTTTCGAGTCAAGATAGTACGTCACGAAGTACAGCGGATGCTGTTCATACGTATTGTCATATACCATGAAACCTTCCGTTGGATCAAGATATACGATGGATACATCTCCGCTCTCATCATTGGCGTAGAGCTCATAGCCTTTGCCATAGATGGAGCAGATACGTGATAATTCTGCATTGTTATCCTCGATATCGTTGTAACTATCAAGCATGTCCAGATAGTCCGTTACTTTTTTGTCATCAGACTGGACCTTGATCGGGATACCGATGAAGTAGCCGTTGAAAGTATCCACCAGGTATTTTGCAAAGTTGACAGTCACGCGGTTATCCGGTTTCCACTTTTCTTTTTCGGTCCACCCTAAATTAGGGTAGATATTCATGTATGCATCTTTCAGCTTCGTATACCGGTCCGTGATCAATCCCTTATGCTTGGCAATCAGCTCGCCGAGCTTGGTCACGTCCATGGCTTCATCTGTGTTGATGCATATCAGCTCATCCGGTTTGATGTCTGATCTAACATTCTGTGCCATTACAAACCACCTCCTAGTTTGTTGTATTTGAGCGGTGGCTTTCGCATCGTCTCAATCGAGTACCGAAGTGCTGCCATCGCATCATCAAAAAAAGGAACTGGCTCATCCAGATACGTGTTTGTCTTCGCGTCTTTCTGCCACTTCCATTGTTGAATTTCTTTATAAACGTTTACACAATCCGGATGGATGTGTATCTTGTGCTGTTTCAGATAATCAATCTGAGCGTGTACACTGTTGCGCTCTTTATTGACGCCTCTTGCTTTATATCCGGCCTTCTTCCACATCTTGATGCGGTCCGGTTCTGCCGAGTCACACCACATGCGGATATCTTTGCGGAACCCTTTTGAATTGGCTTCCGATATCAATTCATCCGTATCCTTTTCAAACTCATACATCTCACGACATACATAGATTTCATCGTCCTTGAAGCCGACCTCAAGAAGACAGTCCGCATGGTTGAAACCAAAGTCCTGTGCATTGACCATGTAGTCGAATCGTTCCGGGGATATGTTGAAGTCCTCAACAACGTAATTATGAAGAATCAATCCTCCTGTTTCGCCCCATTCACCAAGCCCATAGATGAGATATCCCTCCGGATCAACTTCCTTACGTCGCTCCATGCGTCGGTAATAGCCTTCGTCAATGAATCGATTCTCTCGATACGTCGAGCTGTGTGTGAACACATCCGGATCCTTTCGGTCAAAGAACTGTGCCTTGATCCAGTGCGATGCACTTACCGGGTTGAACGTCATGCGTATCTGATAGAACTGTCCAGGCGGAAGCACACCACGCAGACGGTCATCGATGATCTCAAAGTCGGATTGCATCAGCTCGGTTGCTTCTTCTATCCACACATCTGTAAGCTTGCCTCGCTTGAATGTGATTGACTTTAGACGTTCACGCTGATTATCGTCCTTCATACCACGGAATATAATCTGATTGTTATTGCTGCGACATTCCATGATCATATTGCTTTGATTGATACGCCAGTACCTTTCCCATTTATCGCCGAACATACGAAAAATAGCACCTTGCAATTCCGCAAAAGTGCTATCTCTATTTGTCACGTCAACTTTTCGCACACACAAAAGGTTTCTGCCTTTGTCTTTCATCAATCGAAGGATATAATGTTGTGCCGTGTCTACGCTCTTGCCTGATCCGGCGCTTCCTTTCATGACGACATACCGACATTTGGACTGATCAGGCTCTTTGAATATCTTATTCGCTTGAATCTTTATCTTCATATTCAACCTCAATATTCAAATCCATATCCACATTGGAATCAATCTTATCCGTGAACATGGCAAACGACTTGCCCATCAACTCAGATGCTCTGATCCGATCCTTCATGGATACATTGATTTCTGTTTCGACCTGATGCCCTTCATTGTCATATCGCAATACGGTATCTTTTTCTTCGCCTCGCATAACTCTTGTCCAGAACTCGCGGATCTCTTTCGCATCGGCTGTCTTCTCCTCGTCAATCTGTTTGAGTTTTTCTTCAATGGCCTGTTTGATTTCAGGTTTTTCCAGGTTTTCGGGGCCAATGGAATGCGCACTTTTTTTAGAGTATCCGGCACGAATTGCAGCCTGTGTAGCGTTTAGATCAATCAGATATTCCTGGACGAATCGCTTTTGCTTTGCCGTCAGCTTCATGCCATCACCCCTCTCTAATTTACAAAGACCATAGTCCTAATTTCTTAGCTCTGTTTATTAGCTCGCTATTTCCAGATTTATTAATTGTAGCATTTGCTTGAAATGGCTTCATTGAATCCGATAAGGATATCCGGAACAGTATCACAACGATGTATGATTGGCATTTGATACGGACCGGTAACATCAAATGGGTCATATATGTCCAGATTATATTTTTTGTAAGTCAATTCTTTTCCTGCCATGTAGTTCCAACCTTTTCAAGCACGATAAAAGGCGGCATGCCTGATGCATCCGCCTCGTGTGCTTATTTGTTAAAGATCGGCAAAAAAGTTGAGTATGACCGTTTCTGTCGAACTTTGTACATTACCATTATAGCGCACTCTTAGGTATCATTTAGTATCCTCTTTCAGAATCCTGTTGAATTCGTCCAGTGCCAGGTTGTGGATCCGGTAGATGTAATGCAGTGAGTAGTTCAGTTTCTCACTGATCTTCTCCCATGATCTCAGATGGATGTACCGCTCATACAGTACCGTCATCTGATTGGCATCCGGAACCATATCGATAAGGGCCATAGCCCTCTGCTTCGCCAGGATCAGCATGTCCACCTGGTGATTGATATCGTCTTTCAATTCAGTAAGCCGCATGATCATATGGGCGTTGCGTTCCGTATCGGTGTGACCGGATGTCGTACCGTCCTTTTCGTAGGGAATCGAGCCGCCTTCGATTTGCGCCTTCAGCTTAGCAATTTCTTCGGATTTCTCGTTGATCTGCATCGAGATCTTCCTTATCTGTGTCAAATACTCTTTTGCATCCATCTTATACCTCTATCCTGGCCAGTGTCTTCCACCCGTGAAAGTTGATCTTGGCCTCGTTCTCGATACCGTGCTTCGCCTTGTATTGTGCCAGCCGGGAACAAACGTTATTCACGTTGCTGTTAAGATACTCGGCCACCTCTTTCAGACTGCCGACAAACATACAGGTTTCATGTTCGTCGTAAACGGCATACAGTTTCTCTTTCACATCGATTTCCTCCAGTTGACCGCATCGAACGCCTTGGACTGTTCATACACCTTTTTGCATGATTTCAGTGTCATGTGGTGCTCGATGATATAGTCAACAATTTCCTGTTTTCCATACTTCCGGATCGAATCCATCTGCATAAGGTCCGCTTTGGCAAGACCGTACTGGATGCACAGTCCGCCAAGTTCCATCTGAAGTTTGCGATTATCATCCGGATTTCTATTTTGTGACTGCTTGACTTTTTTCTCTTTCATTTCCAGGTTTCCCTTAACCATAAGTTCTTGACGGATTTCCTCGATGGATCCAAGCGAATCAAGATCATTGATTGCCTTTACGATCTTATCAAGAACTTTTTTGGTCGCTTGTTTACCTTCCATTATCTTAAAGTATGTAGCACCGGAAACACCTGCATGCTGGTATATGTTGTATGCCCTAAGCCCCGGATATTTTTCAAGAAAATCATTGATCATATCCGCTGTTGTCTTGCTATCGACCGTAAATACGGCTCCTTTGTTTGGCATATTAATCCTCCTCTTTGTTCGGCTGTCTGTACTTTTTCATCCACTGTCGGTAACAGCCATATGAGCAGAAATAGATGTAACCGTGCTTCAGATTGGACGTCTTATACGTCCAATCACGCTTCAAGCTTGATATTATTTTTCGCTTTCCGCACCATGCACAGTCGATGTGGTCGAATTTCTGAATCTGCATATTCCACCTTCTAAGAATCTGCATCTTCAACCTTCTCGATCGTATTGGGGTCAACCCTTACGGTCGATGTGCCGTAAGGCCATTTTTCTATGATGAAGCAACTAAGCCCGTCATAGGCAAGCTCTCCCTGCACTTCCTTCCCTGTTGAAATTGATTTTGCTTTGTATGTGTACATGTTTGTCTCCTACTATCTCGGCCTTTCAGGTAATGGCATCCAGTGCGTAATGCCATACGCTTCTACGTAATAGCCATTTATCTCACATATAAATTCATCATCTGAGCCAAGAAATGCCATACAGCATCCTTTTGGACCATTATCGCCATAAGCAATCACATATTTTCCAACTCTTGGCAATCGGTCATTTACACTGATCCATTGGCCAAAACCTATGTAGTTTCCTATATCTGCAATTGTGCATGCTTGTCTTACCCTATGGACTGCCCAGAATTGACCATTTCCAAAAGCAATATCATCTTTGTCAATGGTTTTCATTAATGTATCAAATGCGTCTCTGTAACTTCCTTCTTCAACGATTTCGTTCATTGTTTTCTCCTTTAGAACGGCAGATCATCGCCTTCGATGCCGATAGTTTCGACATCGCTCGTATCCGTTCTGTAGTACCCATTCGATGCGTTCGGTGACTCCTTAGGTGGTGTTGGCTGTGACTGTGCACGCGATTCCAGGAACGTAAAATTATCAACAAAAACTTCTGTGATATAGACGCGCTGTCCTTGCTGATTTTCATAATTACGTGTTTGCAGACGTCCATCCACACCGATCAATGATCCGCGATGCAAGTATTGTGCCATGGTATCCGCCTGGCGGTTCCATGCAACACAGTTGATGAAATCGGCTTCCGGTTGCCCTTCTTTCTTGAAACTACGATCTACGGCCAAAGTAAACGATACAACCGAAGTTCCGTTTTGCGTTCTACGCAATTCCAGATCTATTGTCAAGCGACCCGTTAATACAACTCGATTGATCATGATCTTTCCTCCGCATTTTCATTTTCATTAATCTGTTCTTCCTGTTCGGGTTCATATTTGATATCCAAATTTTTAATCGCCTCTGTTCCACAGCCGCATTCACAAGCCGCATTTATATTGCATTTCGAACAACCGTTAGCGTTGAATTCTACTTTGCAAATGTTTTTGAGCACAGAAAGCATCACGTATTCATTCAAATTATCTGTTTTGATCATTGTTTTCTCCTTTGTCTTCTATCAATTTATCTATCTGTCCGGACAGCACAAGGCATGTAGCTTCGATAACTATCGACCATTCAAGCGCTTCTAATTCTCTATAAGAAATATCCTTTTTATTGCCTCTCTGCCCGGCCGTTTTTTGTGTTGCCATTTGTATAAGGTCATAAACATATTCTTTTAAAAGTTGCGGATTCCCTTTCTGGTTGCCCGTCATAAGGAATCGCCACATCGTATCTTTTAACCCATCAGCTGGATTAGTTTTCATCGTCACATTCCGTCTCTTTCCGTCTCATTTGCGTCACAATCTTCATATCTGTCGCCCTCTTCAGGCTCGTAATTTGGACTTCTCCAGTCCAGTGAATCCATCGATTCACGCTGTTGTTCGATACGTTCAAGCTCCGCATCTGTGATTATTCCGTACATTTTTAACCTCTTTCATGATTTTTAATCATTCATCATCATCCATTGATAGCCGATTTGACATGTTCTCTATCAATGTCTTTGTTTCAGATGGGAGCATTTCATACTCGATATCTTCTTTTTGGACTTCTTTATAGCGTTTGATAAAGTTCTGCTTTTGAAATTCAAGTTCTTTGCTATCCGCTCTTCCTAACATTGACAATGCCAGTGGTGTGCCTAAAGCTTGCTGTTCTTTTTTAGTCAGCTTCTTGAATTGTCTGTTAGGGTTCTGGATGGACCCTTGCAGATTCTGGACAACATGTGCCCATGCATCTTCTGGATCCGTATCATTGATATGCCGATTATTGCTTATTATATTTTTAATTTTTCCGATATTCGGTTGGTATCCAGAGACATCACTGGATACATATGTATCTACGGCACATAAAACTTCTTGCATACTGTATCCGTCAAAGTGTCGTTTCCAGACTTTTGCAACCAGTGCCATATCTGTATCCGTCATATCTTTATAGGCGTTAGGATATATTGCTTTTATGTAAGATATTATTTTTGATACTTCATTTAATGTCATAATTGTCCTTTTTCCATTCTGTTTGTTATCTCACTAAGTCTTTCATAGAATGATTTATCTTGATTGCGGTTATACGGCTGATTCAAATAGCTTTCAAACTTAGTACCAAACAGTGTTTCCGGTCTTAGATATTTCCTCATTCGTTCATCTCCAAGCCAGTCTGCGCTTTTTTTTGTGATCACTGTTTGAAAATCCTCTACTGTAAATCCTTCACTCAATCTTGCATGAATAAGCGATTGAGTCTTTTTTGATCGTGTAGTGTAATGCGTTCCGCATTTGAGATTTAGGAAATCGATGATTTCTCTATATATCTCTTTATAATCACTATTTTTTATGACTATATTATCTTTACTATTGTTTATATCTATATTATTATGTGAACTTTGTTCACTGGGCTCTGTGAACTTTGTTCGGTGAGCTATGTGAACTTTGTTCAGTGAGCTATGTGAACTTTGTTCACTGGGCTCTGTGAACTTTGTTCGGATAGCTCTGTAATAGCAATGCTTAGATCCATTTTTCCAAATTGTTTCTTTTTTCTCGATACATCCTTTTTCTTCTAATTTTTTTAATGTTTTAATGATCTGCCTTTGTGATACACAACACCACTTAGCGATATATGATTGAGAACCTTGGAACCAACTATTGCCGTCCTGACTAAATCCATAAATCAATGCGTACGCCAAAAGTTCACTGCCTTTTAATTTCAGCTCGGTTACCATTGATTCTTTTACAACAATGTAGTTCTCATCGTCCATGTTAAATCTCCTCGATCATCACTATCGTTCTAGGCACATCGGAATAGTATTTGCATACCGATGTTTCGACTATTTGCTTATCATCGTCGTAAGCGATATGGTTCAGTGCATCCAGTATCGCTTTCTCGATGTTGTCGCAGTCGGGCTTTTTTGTAGGTCTGACCTGTTTATCAATCATCAGCTTTTTGCGCTTTTTTGATGCGCTTTTGGGGATACTGAAGTACGCATCGATATGTACACGACACGGTCCTTCATAAGGCTGATGGCCTGGCACGTGCTGTGTGAATGCAACACGCACCAGGTTCTCAAACTCAACCGTCTTCTTATCGGTATAGGTATGCCCATACCGTGTAAATCTTGGCCTTCCTTTGTGCCCAGGCTCACCGGGCACGGAAAAAAGGACCGCCATTATTTGACTTCTCCGGTATCCGGATCCGTATGTTCATCGACATACGATTCTTCATATTCGACGTCAAAGAAGTCATTTTTTGCATCGGACATGTTATTGTCCGACTTTGGATCAAACTGTTTGATTGATTCATCCTGCATGACGGCTCTAGCAAGGTCTGTCTTCTTCGGCGCATATTTCAGTGCCCGTTTAAGCACTGTTTTCTTTGCCATCTCGTCAAACTCGGTCTTCCAAGGACCATCATTAAAGGTCTTCGAGTACTTGCATGCATGTTTCTCTACGTCTTCACGGCTCATTACCTCGAAGCCGAAGTTTTCGCCATTGCGCCATACGGCATAGTATGCGATGGCTTCTCCGCGGTCCTTCATGGCTGGAACATGCTTGATATCCGGATGCAGACCAAGTGAATAATCGAATTCGTCATTGGCATAGACGACATGGGCATCGACATTGGTACCGGCTCTCTGTGCAAGCTCGACCATGCCTAGATATCCAATCTGGAACTGGCACTGATTCTTGTAAGGGATCAGATATGCCTGTCCCAATGGTGTGTTAGGCTCAAGCCCTAACTGTGCCGCATTAAGCAATGCACCGATAAATGACTGCGGTGTACAGTTCGCTAGCTTCGGTGTGTTCGTAACGGCGGTTGTAGCAATCCTAACGAATCGTTCCGGTGTCATCACGGATGGCAGGGCTTTGGCAATCTCACCCTGATACATTGTGATGTAGTCCTTCATGGTTCGGTTTGTTTTCTTTGGAACGCTCTTATTTGCTGTTTTAGCGATCATTCCTTGTTGATTTGTTGTGGTTGTCATTCTTCTTCCTCCTCCTCTATTTCTTTGATAAGGAATCGTCTTGTCTTTGATTCCTTTAAATATTTTTCATAAATATCTGGATTTTCTTTTTTGAATCTGGTCGTGTCGAATCTTTTCGATACAGATTCCTTCCAGGTGATGCTTGCATGATTGGAATATGCATATACAGCATCTCCCATCACGTCTTTTATTTGATTTTCATACTCCTTTTGTATCGTCTGAAGCTCTTTCTGCTTGGACTTTAGCTCGAGGAGCATTGATGTAAGATCATCACTTATGATCACACTTCCGGCATCATCAGATGGATGAAATACCTGGTTGAGTGCTTCACTGGTCGAATCGGTCCCGTCTACTGGTGGTTCCTGATCCGTCTTGACATAGTTCCAGAATCTATGCTCTTCACGGATCAATGCTTCTATTTCTTCTTCATTTCTTTCGACCTCGAAAAAATAGAATGCTTTGCCAAGGACAATAATGGCGATATACCACTTGTCCATGCCTGTGACGGCCATATAGTGCATGCATTGGGCATAATATGACGCCGGTATGTCGCCCTTGTCATATCGTGTTCTAGTCAATGCATTGGCCGTCTTGCACTCCAATCCGGCATTCTCACCAACGACAAGACGGTCAACGTTGGCAAGCATGTATGGATGCTCCTTTGACTGGTAAGAGAAGCCGCTCTTATGGACCTTCTTTCCAGTCGCTTCCATCCATCTGCGTGCGACGTAATCCTCTAGATCACGTCCTTGCCGCATGGACTCATTGTCCTCCTTAGATTTGATTCGTCCTGTCTTTTCGCACCACAGATAATATGGTGACTTGTACGGGTTGAATCCAAGGATAGCGCCGGCATCACTTCCGCCTATCCCTTTCATCCGTCCTTTCAGCCATTCTTCATGACTGGAAGGAAGCTTTTGTTTGATATAAGGTTTCAATTTTTGCCTCCTTAGTTTATCCATGGACATGACGGGCCAGGCAGACGGTATGAATCAACCATCAACGATGCTAGTGTGAGTAAAAAATGAAAATCATGCATAAAAGAGTAGTAAGGAGGCCTCACACTAAGATTTCAATCATGCAACCAAAACCGAAAACTGTAAAAAGTGTCTACCCAGTCCGTCATGCCCATGGATTTTGTGCTATACTTTATTTAGTAATTTTTAGATGTGGCTGATCTAAGCATCAGCTGCTTTTTTTGTGTCTTGCAGCTCTTTCTTAAGTCGTGCCACAAACGGCTTAAGACGAAATACCTTTATCAAGTCATCAGTCAGATATCCCCATCCATCTACGTAGAAAAGGTTATCCTTTACATTCTTGATCTCACGGTTGACTACTGATGGCGAGCGGTTCAATACTTTTGAAAACTCGGCACCGGTCAAATATGGCTGTTCAAGCAGTGCCAAACGTTCTTTTGCCGTGCACATAATTACCTCCTTTCTATAGAATCTTGGTTGCTATATCTGCGATCATGGCTATGCCGCTATCGAGAGTGACATTGATCTTTTTCTTATGGCCGTTTTCGAATTAGGCTACTACGATTTCATCATCATCCAGCTTGGTATACTTAAGTTCGACAAGATCGTGTAGGTGTCGTGTCTTTTTTAGCGCTACTAAAAGAGCATCACATATCGCTTGTTTATCCTCGCCCATTGTGATCGCATTTAGAATCGCATTACGTATCGCTTGTTCATTCTCTACCATTCCGATCACCTCCTTTCTATCCGCCTAAAAGGCCAACCACAAGCACACATACTATGAATGCCGTGATCAGTATGAATGCATCACGTCTGTCGCATTTTTCTTGGTGCTTCTTTTCCCGGATGGCATCCTTAGCCATACGGGCATCGATTTCTTTTTGAATCTGCGCATCAGTAATGCGCCTCATGAATTCATAATCCATGCTCCCCTCTCTTCCATCGAGTAAGCTATTAGCTTACTTTATTTGCAAAAAAATATTAATTTTCTTTTACTTTAGAAACATCTAGCTTTGCAAGCTCGCATATTTTTATTACCTCAGTAAAAAGAAACGGGGTATATCCTTTTTCCTTATTGCGATATGCAACTTCGGAAATGTGAAGAAAGTCCCCCATTTCTTTTTGAGTCATGTTAAGTCCTACACGAATTTGTTTGATAGTAAACTTGTCCATAGCAATTCTCCTTTCGAAATTAGCCGAAGGCTAACTTGTATCTTTATAGTAAGCTGATAGCTAATCTTTGTCAATACATTTGTTTCTATTTTGAAGATTATTGTTATCTTTTAGCTAACATATATGATATTCTACATATAAGGAGGCATATTATGACAGAATTGGAAAAGCAGGGCATGGCCCTGAAAGAAATGCGAAAAAGATCTAATATGACACTCGAAGAAACTGTAAAGCACTTTGGCCGTAGCAAAGTATGGCTATCCGAAATAGAGAATGGTAAGAAAAATATATATTTCGGAGACGCAAAGAAACTTTGCAGAATCTACGGGTGCTCTGTCGATGATCTTGTGCATCTGATCGACACTTACTAATATATTTATTATTCTGACATCATCAATGTCACAAATGAAATTATTATAAATTATGACGTGAGGGAGGCAGGTGCTCGAAATGCTACAAAAAGAGGTCGAATACGATTCCAAATATTATGATGAATGGCTCAGCACGTATAAAAGGCACCATTTAGATTTTGATGAATGGCAACAATTAAAGGGAATAAAGGTGAAAGAAAATCCATTTATTCTATACGAAAATGAATTGCAACCTGTTATACAGAAATATATTTCCATGATTGAGAAAATAAAGAAAATGTGGAAGGTATGCTATCACACAAAAGATTGGAACGGGAAAGTTTCAAATAAAATAGAAGACTGCTGTAAATATAGCATACAGTTATTTATTCAAATACAAAATATAGATAAAAAATACAATGTGGATCCAATGACTTATTGTGAAGGATCATATAAATTGATCTTGCTTTATCAACGCCGTGGCGATATACAAAAAGCAATTGACATATGTAATGATTCAATTGCTATGAGCCCGGCGGAAGAACGCTATAAAAGAAAAAAGGAATCATTGATTAACATGATCAAAAGAAAATAAAAAAGCGCCCTCACTGACATTAGGGCATTTCAAAGCGATGTGGAATATGAGAGAAATAATTAGAAAGGAAAGATATAAGATGGAAAATAACAAAAAGGGAGATAATTATCTAGGCAGTGTTGTACGAATAATTAGTGATAAGGCACTCATTATTGATGTTGGTGAGGACTATCTTACAATTGGAGATAAAGTTCAAATATATACCGTGCTTGACGAAATCAAAGATCTGGAAGGCAACTCACTCGGTCTATATGAAAATATAAAAGATACTTTAGATGTGACTCAAACTGCAGCCAATTATTCAATTTGTGAAAAAATCACAACAAAAAGAACATCTTCATATGCATCATTGAGCAATGCTTTTACGACAAGCGAATATACAGTGAAAGAAAGTTTAAACGTTGATAAAAATGAAATAGAACCATTAGAAAATAATGAAAAAGATAAACAAATACATGTGGGCGATTATGTCAAAAAATATTGAATTGTTCTAATTAGCATATTATAATGAAAAGGAACTGAAATGGTCACATTCGATGGGACTAGTAAGAACCTCCTTTTCATTGGAAAGGAGGTTTTTGCTTTATATGAAGCCCGATAAACCGTTTAAAACCTATGATGAACAGATTCAGATATTGAAATCGCGAAATGTAATCATTCCAGATGATGAGCAAGCTATCGAATTCTTATCTACATTTTCATATTATAGTTTTATCAACGGATATAAAGATTTATTCCCGATGGATAATGATAAGTTTATTGTCCCTGTTGTAATTTATGATTTTTATTTTTTATCTTTTTTGGACAGATATTTAAATAACATTTTCTTTAAATACATAATCAGAGTAGAAAAAGAATTGAAAACCCATATTTCATATCGCATCTCCGAAAAGTATGGTGTTACAACAGATCTTCATACTCCGATAAATTATGCTCCTGATGATTATTTATCAAAGCAGCATTTCAAAAATACATGGTCTACTAATAATACAATCAAAAAAATCAAACACGATGTATTGAAAAGTAAAAATCAAAGTATTGTACACTATAAAAATAATCACAATCATATACCATGCTGGATATTGGTTAATGGTATATCTTTAGGCGTAACTATTGAACTATATAATATATTGTTAGCCGATGATAAAACCTATGTTTGCGAACACATGATCAAATCCGACAAGTTAACAATTGAAGAAAAAAAAGAATTTTTTAACAAGGGTATTAAAATTTTAAGAAAATACCGCAATAATATCGCTCATGGAAATAGAACATTTAACAATTCTATTAAAGAAGAACTGCCGAAGAAACAAGTTTTGTTGTTATCCGGCGGAAATATCACAAATGCCGATTATGTAAATGGAATAGGTAAAAATGATATCTTTGCAGTTATATTAACTATCTGTTCGATTTTAGATAAAAATACAAAACAAATATTTTTCTCAGAAATTAGGCTGGCATTCTCAATGATGTCAAACGTTACTTTCTCTACCGGACAAAATATTTTTGGAATATTATCTTTGCCAAATGATTTTATATCAAAATTAGACTCAATAATAAATTTCGAATAAAAATAAAAAAGCCCCCACTGGCGACTGGGACTCGTCATAGAGGGCTTCGCATAAAAAGAATAAGGAGATATGGCCTTTCCATCTTTTTATGTGCTCATTTTAACAGATATTTTTGAAAATAGAAAGGAATGAGTACTATGTCAATTGCGACCCGTATGCATAATGGTAAAAAACAGTGGTCGTATAGATGTTACTATACGGACCATACTGGAAAGCGCAAACAAAAAAATTCGAAGTGGTTTGATACGAAGAAAGAGGCTACAAGAGCGGAGGCTCAGTTCATCGAGGATGCCAAATCTTCATCCAGTGCCAAACTAAAAAACGTTATTAAAGACTACATAGAACTACATAAATCTAATAACAAGCCCGAAACGATCGAGGACAAGGAATTCATACTGTACACATACCTTAAACCGTTGCTGGATGTTAAAGTGGACCGAATCAAGCCGGCCATGATCAAACAGATATTTGAGTCAGATGATATCCAACGACTTTCAACCGCTCGCAAGAACAAGATATACATCTACTTCAAGGGAGTATTTGAACATGCTTGCAATTTCTACGATTTGCCTCGCAATCCAATGAAGTCTATCCCTTCGTTTAAGATGACTGACAAGGAACGACTTCATGAGATGACCATTTATACACCTGACCAATTCAAAACGTTCTGTGATGCGATCCCGGAGGCCAAACGTGAATATATGATATTCTTCCATCTGCTGTTCTGGACAGGCCTTAGAAAGAACGAGGCCATGAGCCTTACCTTCAATGACTATGACGGAAAGCGTGTCAATATTTGGAGACAGTTGAAGCGAAGTTCACACAGTGAATTTACGGTCCTCAAAAGTCCAACATCCAAGCGTACCGTGGCATTGGATAAAGCCACGATAGAGCTACTGAATGAACAGATAGATAAATATAAGGGCATGCCCGGATACAGCTCAGATTGGTTCCTTTTCGGCGGATACAAGCCGTTATCACTGACCAGTATCGACCGCGTAAAAAAAGAAGCCATCGAAAAGAGCGGACTCCCTTATATCCGCATCCATGACTTCCGGCACTCGCATGCATCGTATCTGATTGACAAAGGCGTCAACATGTACAAGATATCCAAGCGTCTCGGGCACAGCTCGATCAGCATCACCATGGACAGATATGGACATCTGCTCGATCGCCAGGAAGATGAGATACTGGATGCTATAGAAAATGGATAAATGAAACATAAATGAGATATAAATGAGATATAAAAAATAAAAAGCCCTTTAGATAAGGGCTTTTATGGCATATGGTGCAGAAGAAGGGATTTGAACCCTCACAAGATTGCTCTTACTGCCGCCTGAAGACAGCGCGTCTGCCGTTCCGCCACTTCTGCAAGTGGCTTTATTATATCATGAACTTCAAAAAAAAGGACATATGTTTTTTCATATGTCCTCTTTCCTTAGAATAAACCAACGATTTTGCCGTTTTCGTCAATATCCATATCCAATGCACTCGGATGTTTTGGTAAACCTGGCATCGTCAATACTTTACCCGTCAATGCTACGATGAAACCAGCTCCTAAACTAGGACGTAATTCACGAACCGTGATTCTAAATCCAGTCGGACGACCCATGATCTTGCCATCATCGGTCAATGACATTTGGGTTTTGGCCATACAAATCGGTAATTCATTCCAACCCAATCGATTGAATGTTTCGATTTGTGCTTTGGCTTCATCCGTAAAATCGACTCCATCTGCCCCATATACTTTTTGGGCAATGGTATTGATCTTATCTTCGATCGAAGCATGGACATCATACAATGGCGCGTAAGTATTTGGTTGATCACAAAGATCGATCACTTGTTGTGCAAGATCCAATGCTCCTTCACCACCTTTTGCCCATACTTGGGACAAAGACATTGGATGACCATTTTCTTTACACCAATTTTCCAATGCTTCAATTTCTTTTTGTGAATCGGATTCAAATTGATTGATTGCAACAATATAAGGTAAACCAAATTTTTGGATCGTATCGATATGTTTTGCTAAGTTGCCACAACCCGCTAACATCGCATCCACATTTTCTTCTTTCAAATCTTCAAAGGCAACGCCACCATGTTGCTTCAATGCACGAATCGTTGCCACGATGACTACGGCATTTGGTTGTAAGTTGGCTAATCGACACTTGATATCCAAGAATTTTTCAGCACCTAGATCGGCACCAAAACCAGCTTCCGTTACGGTATAATCGGCCAATTCCAAACAAGCTTTTGTCGCAATGACCGAATTGCATCCATGGGCAATATTCGCAAATGGACCACCATGGATCAATACTGGATTATGTTCCAGTGTTTGTACAACATTTGGCAATACGGCATCTTTCATGACCATCGCCATGGCACCTTGAATTCCTAGATCACGAACATAAACAGGATCGCCATCATATGTATAGGCTACTTGCATACGAGCAAAACGCTCTTTTAGATCCATCAAGTCATCAGCCAAACAAAGAGCAGCCATGACTTCCGATGCCACCGTGATGTTAAATCCATCTTTCCGCTCCACTCCATTGGCTTTTGAACCTTGCCCAATGGTAATATCACGAAGGGTACGATCATTCATATCTAAACACCGTTTAAATGTGACTTTCGTTGGATCTATATGTAATGGATTGCCTTGATGGATCGAATTATCTAAACAAGCACAAACTAAGTTATTCGTCGTTGTGATCGCATGCATATCCCCGGTAAAGTGTAAGTTGATATCTTCCATCGGTACGACTTGGGCATAGCCACCACCCGTTGCTCCTCCTTTTAAGCCAAAAACAGGCCCTAAACTTGGTTCACGCAAAGCCATCATCGTTTTCTTGCCTAAGCGATTCAAAGCATCACCTAAACCCACCGTTGTGGTACTCTTTCCTTCACCTGCTTTGGTTGGATTGATAGCTGTCACTAAGATCAACTTTCCATGTGGTCGATCTTGTATCGATTTCAAATAATCAAACGATAATTTTGCTTTATATTTCCCATAATACTCCAAAGCATCTTCGGGAATGCCAATTTTTGCAGCTACTTTTTGAATCGGTTCCATTGGTGTTGCTTGAGCAATCTCTAAATCTGTCATTAGTCCATATCCTTCTTTCCAATATCATGACGATAAAATAAATCAGTACATTGAATACGTTCTACATCTTGGTATGTTTTTTCAAATGCTTCTTCTAGTGTATCAGCCATGTTCGTAACCATCAAAACTCGACCACCATCGGTCACCAAATTTCCATCTTGCATCTTGGTTCCCATATGATAAACATAACCATTTAGATCATCCGGAATTTCAATCACAGCTCCCTTGGTAGAACTTTGTGGATAATTGGTACTTGCCATGACCACACCATGACTCACTTGTTTTGTCCATTTTAGATCCACAGGTTTATCATCCATGACATCTAACATCGCTTGAACGAAATCGCTTTCTAAGCGAGGTAGAATCACTTCGGCTTCGGGATCACCAAAACGTGCATTAAATTCAATTGTTTTCACGCCATCTTTGGTTTCCATCAAGCCACCATATAGGAATCCCGTAAATGGTACGCCTTCTTTGACCATTGCGTTTGCCATTGGATAAATAATTTTTTCTAAGGCTTCTTCCTTTAAAGCCGGCGTGATCTTTTTTACGGGACTATAGGAACCCATACCACCGGTATTGGCACCAACATCACCATCCCCAACGGGTTTATGATCTTGGGCTACTTCTAAAGGATATACTTTATCGTTATGAACCAATGAAATCAATGAAAATTCAAAACCTACCAAACATTCTTCAATAACAACGCGATTGCCTTCAATCGCAAAGGCAACATCCAATGCTTCTTTGGCTTGATCTATGGTTTGACATACAGTAACCCCTTTTCCGGCTTTCAAACCATCTTCCTTAATGACAATGGGAGCGCCTTTGGCTTGTACATAAGCCCAAGCCTCTTCTTCTTGATCAAATGTTTGATACGCAGCTGTTGGAATATCATACTTAGCCATGATCTTCTTCGCAAAATCTTTACTCGATTCGACTTGTGTAGCTGCTTTCGTAGGGCCAAAAATCCGAAGTCCCGCATCTTGGAACGCATCAACGATTCCCAATGCCAATGTTGCTTCTGGACCAACAACCGTCAAATCCATGTGCTTTTCTTTCGCAAAAGCCACCAATCCATCAATATCACTATCACGGATATCTACACAATGCGCAAATTGAGCCATGCCTGGATTTCCAGGGGCCGCATATAATTCTGTACAAAGTGGTGATTTGGAACAAGCCAATGCTAATGCATGTTCCCGACCGCCTTTTCCAACAACTAATATTTTCATAGTCTACTCCTTCTTTTCCTCATCGGTTTTATTGTACCAAAAAAATAGAGCCAAAAAGCTCTATTTTTAAAGTTTTAAAAATTGTTCGACATCCAAGACGAAAACGGTCGCGCCGCCAACGGTCACTTTTACGGGATAGGTTGAAAATGCGCCCATATCATAACCTGCTGTATTGGGAACCAGCTCTTCTCTTTGTGAAGAATACTTCCCAATGATCTCAATAGCGCGTTGTACTTTTTCAGCTTCACAACCAATCAATAAAGTGGTATTGCCAGCACGTAAGAATCCTCCGGTTGTTGCCAACTTGGTGACTTGATAAGATTCTTTATTCAAACCGCGAATCAACATACTACTATCATCATTGGAAACAATGGCTAAAATGAGTTTCATACGTACTTCCTCCTACCCTTATTATAATACAAATATTGGCTATTGATACTTTTTCATCTTGATCATACGATTGATGTGTTGCGCAGCAATGGCTCCATCATTGGTGGCCGTAACCACTTGACGAAGATCTTTATCCACAATATCGCCTGCCGCATAAATACCTGGTACTTTGGTCATACGATCTTGGTCTACGACCACATAGCCACGGGTATTCACAACATCCAAAGAAACCAAAGCAGAACTCATTGGATTTTCACCTTCATAAGGGAAGATTCCTTTTACGTCCAATGTGCGTTGTGTATGGGTCTTCAGATCTTCAATCACCAAACCGGTCACTTTGCCTTTTTCCATAATGACTTCTACTGGTTTTGCGTTTGTGATCTTCTCGATCTTTTCATCACCTTCAATCAATTTCTGATTGCTTGATTCAGCCGTATAATCATCGCCACGAACAACCATATAGATCTTATTGGCAAATTGTGATAAAAACGCCGTTTCTTCGATGGCAGAGTTATTGCCACCTACGACCGCTACTGGCTGATTTCTAAAGAAAGCACCATCACATACGGCACAAAAACTAACGCCATGACCCACAGCCGCTTTTTCGCCTGGAATACCCATCATGGCTTCTTGAGTACCCGTTGCGACAATGACCGCTTTCCCTTGATATACTGTGCCATCGGCAAGTTTTACTTCTTTCTCTTTGGTGATCTCAACAACATCACCATACACATATTCCGCCCCAAAGGCCGTCGATTGTTCAAACATGGTCGCCGCAAGATCCGCGCCATTGACATCAGGCGTACCTGGATAATTCGCTATTTTAAATGTTTTTAATAATTTACCACCTGGCGCACCACTTTCAATCATGACTGTATGTAATCCCGCACGAGAACCATAAATGGCAGCACTCATACCGGCTGGCCCTGCCCCAATAATAATCAAATCAAACTTTTTTATTTCCATGATGAATCTCCTTTTTTATTAGTATGGCGGAACTTGGATCAAAATTCAAAGAGGATGCATAAAAAAATGGTGATCAAACAATCACCAGATTCGCGTATCACACCAAGAACGACTTTCTTGGACAATATCTTGGAGCTCATGAAACGAATGAATCAAACGACAAGGATCATATGCCAATAATTCCTTTTTTTCCGATGAATACGCACTAAACGCAATGGAATAAGCTGCCATATTGCGGGCCGCTTGTACATCTTGACAAGTATCTCCTACATAAATTAAATCATCATGGCCCACATTTAAAACATCACAAGCTGCAACCAAACCAGAAGCACTCGGCTTTGGTTTTGGCATATTTTCAGCACCAATGACACAATCCACACAAGAATCGATTCCCATCAAATTCAGATCAATTTCGATCAAATTGGTGGTTTTATTGGAAACCACCCCAATCAAATACCCATTGTCATGTAGGTATTGAAGTGTATCTTCAACCCCGGGAATCGGCATGATCATTTGTGAGGCATATTTTTCATATAAAGCATCATACATTTCATGAATCGTATGACCATCTTCATTTGGGAAATATTTCTTTATCGTAGCATCTACCGTAGGTCCTAAAAAAGAATCTTTTTGAGCTTGGGTCAATGGAATATCCGGACGATATTTTTCAAAGATATCCGTCCAAATTTGCGAAACACAAGCTTTGCTTGAAGAAATGGTACCATCCACATCCAATAAGATCACCGGTTTGTGATACCATCCAAAAATACGATGAAAAATGCCTTTTAAACCCAACAGGCCAATGACAATGGCCACGATGGAAATGATCTGGGCCATTCGAAAAGAACCAATCATCAAAGAATCCGAACGCATTCCTTCGACGATGAAACGCGTAATGCCATACCAAACACAATACATGAATCCACAATCTCCACGATGTCGATACAATTTCTTTCGACCAATGGTAGAAATTAAAAGAAAACCGATGAGATTCAAACAACTTTCATATAAAAAAGTAGGTTGACGATAATATCCATCAATCAACATTTGATTCTTGATAAAGGAAGGGAAATATCGATAATACGAAGCGGATACAATTTGTCCATAGGCTTCTTGATTCGCAAAATTGCCCCATCGACCAAAAGCTTGTGCCAACAAAACATTGGGCATGATCAGATCAAACATACGCAAAAAAGAAACATGGTGGCGATGAAAATAGTACAGGCTAAATAACAACCCCGCAATGATACCACCATGAATGGCTAGTCCACCATGCCATATCGCAATGATTTCTTCCACATGGTGCGAATAATACCCCCATTGAAAGATCACATAATAGATTCGTGCACCCAAAATACCAATCAATAATAAAGGAAATAAATAGTCTTCCAATAAAGCACTGGCATATCCCCATTTTTGAATGGTTCTTTGACAGAGTATATAAGCCAGCAAAGCCCCTGTCAAAATACATACGGCATACCAAGTAATATGGAGTGTTCCAAAGGACACGAATATTTTTGAACTAGGAAAAAACTGCATAACTCACGCATCATCCTCTTCTTCTTTATTTTTTTCAATTTGCGCAATCACACGCTGCTCAAATTCTTTCGCAGAATCAATACCATTTTGCATCAATAAATAATTTGTGACTGCTGTTTCAATAATTGTCGACATTGGCCGTCCAGAACTCACTGGAATCCGTTGTTTTAAGATCTTAACGCCAAATATTTCCGTATATTCTTTCTTTTCAATACCCACACGATCATATTGGACTGAATCTTTAAATGGTTCCAAAACTAAATGCAAGCGTATTTGTGCTTGGGGCGAAAAAGAACTGACGCCATACATACGTGTAACATCGATGACTCCAATACCACGCATTTCCATATATCCTTGTAGTAATTCGGGACATCGACCAATCAAACCATTATGGATATGATAACAATCCACCCGATCATCCGCAATGATCTGATGTCCTTTTTTGACCAATTCCAAAGCAATTTCACTTTTTCCCATACCAGAACGCCCCGTGATCAAGACACCCACGCCAAATATACGCATGAGCTCACCATGAATGATCATGGATTCAGCCAATCGTTCATCTAAATAATTCGTCACATTGATGATTGCTTGTGAAGTATTGACATTTGTTGTGAAAACAGGAAAATTCTTTCGCTGCGCAATATCGATCAAAGATTCCGGTACCGATTGTTCATGACACACAACAATGGCCGGTGTTTCATCACTGGTTAAAAATTCAAAAGCCCGTCGCTGCGAAACTTGATCCATTTCTTCTTCAATATATTTACTTTCTTTTTCACCGATGATCACCAATCGTTTGGTCATCGAATCAGGAAAATAACCAGCCAACTCCAATCCCGGACGATTAGTATCTGCTACTTTGACAGGTCGATTGAAAGCTTCTTGTTCGCCAACAACAACTTTCCAATGAAATTTTTCCGCTAAATCTCTGACTGTGACTTTATTCATAGTGGCCTCTTTCTAACAACGGCTTTAAATACTGACCGGTATAACTGGATTCCACTTGGGCAACTTGTTCCGGTGTACCTGTACAAACAACCGTTCCACCTTGATCGCCCCCTTCAGGACCCATGTCAATTAACCAATCCGCACATTTCACAACATCTAGATTGTGTTCAATTACTAATACTGTATCACCATGATCAACTAAACGTTGTAAAACATCAATTAATTTTTTTACATCATCACTATGTAAACCCGTTGTCGGTTCATCCAACACGTATAATGTTTTGCCCGTCGGCTTTTTTTGCAGCTCACTCGCCAATTTGACACGTTGTGCTTCACCACCACTTAAAGTCGTTGCCGATTGCCCCAATTTGATATAAGACAACCCTACATCCGATAAGGTTTGGAGCTTATGTTTGATTTTGGATACAGAATCAAAAAAAGTCACAGCCTCATCGACAGTCATATCTAAAACATCGGCAATCGATTTTCCTTTGTATTTGACTTGTAACGTTTCTTCATTGTATCGTGTCCCATCGCATTGATCGCATTTTACATAGACATCGGGTAAAAATTGCATCGATATTTTTAAAATACCATCCCCTTGACAAGCTTCACACCGTCCCCCTTTCACATTGAAAGAAAAACGACTTTTATCATATCCTAATAATTTTGCTTCTTTGGTTTGCGCAAATAGAGTACGAATATCATCAAAGACACCCGTATAAGTGGCTGGATTGGAGCGTGGCGTCCGACCGATCGGATCTTGCGAAATTTCAATCAATTTATCGATGTTTTCTAATCCTTTGATGGCTTTGACCTTGCCCGGTTGTACATGTGCTTTTCCCAACGTATGTTGGATACCATGCGTCAATACTTCGGTTACCAAAGAACTCTTGCCCGAACCCGATACCCCCGTCACTACAGTAAACGTACCTAATTTTAAATCAACGGTCACTTTCTTTAAATTATTTTGTTGGGCTTGGACAATACGAATTTTTTTACCATTGCCTTTTCGTCTTTTTTTCGGAATCGGAATATATTTACGACCACTCAAATAGGCACCGGTTAAGGAATTCGGATTGGCCATCACTTCTTCGGGTGTACCGGCAGCAACGATCGTTCCTCCATGAATGCCCGCACCCGGACCCACATCGACAATATAATCGGACGCACGCATCGTATCTTCATCATGTTCCACAACGATCAAGGTGTTTCCTAGATCCCGCATTTCTTTTAAAGAATGGATCAACTTATCATTATCTCGTTGATGTAAACCAATACTTGGTTCATCCAATACATACATGACACCCGTCAGTTTGGAACCAATTTGCGTAGCCAAGCGAATTCGTTGGGCCTCACCACCACTCAAAGAACCGGCCAAACGATCAAGAGTCATATAGCCTAGACCCACATGATCCAAAAACTCTAATCGATTGGATATTTCTTTTACAATTAATTGGGCAATATTGGCTTGCATATCATTCAATTCCAAATGATCCATGAATTGTCGGGCTTCTTGAATGCTCATTTGCGTAAATTCATAGATATTTTTACCTTGTATTTGTACCGAAAGAGCTTGTTCATTCAAACGAGCACCTTTACAAGTCGGACATTCTTGATCGGAAATAAAGGAGCCATACCATTCTCTGGAAAATGCCGATCCGGTTTCACGATAGCGTCGTTCGATCATTGGGCAAACACCTTCAATATATTCCAATTTGGTTTGGGTAATGCCTGAACGAGAATGTAACGTATACGCAATAGCTACATCCGAACCATATAAGATATAGTTCAACTCCTTTTTCTTGAGTTTCTTTAAGGGCAGGTCTTTATCAATTTCATAATATTGCATCAAAGCATCGATACGCTGCCATTCCAGGTTTTCACTATTCACAATATTTTTATAATATCGAATTCCGCCTTCATTGATACTTTTATCCCAATCTGGAATCAACAAATCCAAGTCTACTTTTTGCGTGATCCCTAACCCGTTACATGTTGGACAAGCACCAAAAGGGGCATTAAAAGAAAACAAGCGTGGTTCTAATTTGGGAACTGAAAAGCCACAAATCTTACAAGCATAGTTACTAGAAAACAAAGTCTCACCATCCGGTGTCATACAGATGGCCAATCCATCGCTTAATTTTAAAGCGGTTTCTAAGGAATCATAAAAACGCGAACGATTGTCTTTACGAATAATGCGGTCAACGACAACATCAATGGAATGTTTTTTGTTTTTTTCCAGATCATCCATCTCTTCGATATATTTGATTTCGCCATCGACGCGAACACGTACATATCCTTCTTTTCCAAGATCGTTCAATAAATCTTTATGCATGCCTTTTTTCCCTGAAACGACCGGACTTAAAATAGTACAACGCGTACCTTCGGGTAATTCCATGATCTTATCGACCATTTCTTTAATCGTATTTCCTGTGATAGGAATATGGTGATGCGGACAATAGGGCGTTCCTACTCGTGCATATAACAGTCGCAAATAATCATAAATTTCCGTGGATGTACCAACGGTTGAACGTGGGTTATTGGATGTGGTCTTTTGATCAATCGCAATGGCTGGTGATAAACCTGAAATTTCATCCACATCTGGTTTTTCACTATTGCCTAAAAATTGACGCGCATAACTGGATAAACTTTCCATGTATCGGCGTTGTCCTTCTGCATAGATCGTATCAAAAGCCAAAGATGATTTGCCAGAACCCGAAACCCCTGTCAGGATTACAAACTGATCTTTGGGAATTTTCACATTGATATTTTTTAAATTATTTTCACGAGCTCCTTTGATATCTATATATTTTTGTGCCATGGTACATCCCCCTTCTTTCGCGACTCATTATAACGAAAAAAGATGGATACTTCCATCTTTTTACTCAAAGAGATCTTGTTGATAACGGATATGTAAATGTTCATATGCCTTGTGCGTAGCAATACGACCACGCGGCGTCCGATTGATGAAACCAATTTGAAGTAAATAGGGTTCATACACATCTTCAATGGTGCTTGGTTCTTCACCAATACTGGAAGCAATGGCTTCCAATCCCACTGGACCCCCGCGAAAACGTTCAATGATTCCTCGTAAATATTTGTGGTCGACTCGATCCAATCCCAAATGATCCACTTGTAGACGATCCAGTGCTTGTTTGGCAATATCTAAGGAAATGACTCCTTCATTATAGACTTGGGCAAAATCACGTACTCGACGGAATAGGCGATTGGCAATACGTGGTGTGCCACGTGAACGCAAAGCAATTTCATTGACAGCCTCTTTTTCACAAGTTGTGTTCATAACACGGCTGGTCCGTGCCACAATTTGTGACAGTTCTTCTAAAGAATAGTATTCCAGTTGACTAGTGATCCCAAAACGATCGCGTAAAGGCGCGCTTAAATCACCCGCACGCGTTGTTGCTCCCACTAAAGTAAAGGGCGGAAGATCCAATCGAATCGAATGGGTCGTGGCACTGTCTTTGCCCACGACAATATCCAGACAATAATCTTCCATGGCGGGGTAAAGCACTTCTTCCACTTGTTTGGGTAAGCGATGGATCTCATCAATAAACAATACATCACCAGGTTCCAAAGTCGATAAAATAGCGGCGAGATCCCCACTTTTTTCAATGGAAGGCCCCGATGTTGTTTTTAGATTGCCATGCATCTCATTGGCCAAGATATAGGCCAATGTGGTTTTTCCTAGTCCCGGTGGACCATAGAGCAACACGTGATCCAATGCTTCATTTCGTTGTTTGGCAGCATTGATAAAAACAGATAAATTTGCCTTTAAAGTCTTTTGACCAATATATTCATCCAAGGTTTGGGGACGTAAACTGACTTCAATCGTATCTTGTTCTTGAAGTTGTGCATCCATTGTTCTTGTATTCAATAAGATTCCTCATTTCTATTGTGTTGCGAGAAGACGCAATGCTTTTTGTAACATTTGTTCGGTGGTCAGATCTTGATTGGCCAATTCTTTTTTGATCGTTTGCAATTGATTGGCTTTATAGCCTAAACTGATCAAAGCTTCCTGGGTCTCTTTCCATGCTGGATCATCCATGCTGGCATCTTCTTTTTCAATCGAAACAAATTTACCTTTTAGATCCAACACGATTTGACTGGCCGTTTTCGCACCAATACCGGGTAACGATTTCAAGCGTTGGACATCATCCTTTTCGATTGCTTCAATCATTTGTGAACCTGAAATGGCTGATAAAATATTTAATGCGCTTTTCGGACCAATGCCCCGGACATTGATCAGGCGCATAAATACTTCATAATCTTCTTCTTTTTCAAAACCAAATAAGAGAATGGCATCTTCCCGTACATATTGATAGGTATATAAAAATAAGTCTTTACCCAAGTGGACCGTTTCAGGTCGACTTACATAAATTTCATAGCCAATACCTTGTACATCCACAACGATGGTTTCTGTTCGGATCAATCGTACGGTTCCTTGAATAAATGCGATCATATTTCTTGCTCCTTAATAGCTTCATTATATCATTATACTTACAAATTATGTGAAATTGTCAATTTACTTGTAAATTGAAATAAAAGTGATTATACTTTTCTCGATCTTAACAAAGAGGGGTATAAATGGAAAGAAACAAAATTAAACCGTTAACACAAACACAAAAAGAGTTTTTAGCTTATAGTAAAGGAATTGCCGATTCCGATTTAATGAATCAAGAGCGTAATTTCACTCAACATCGTGGTACAACTGTTTATGAACATTCCATTGGTGTAGCGTACACCAGTTACTTTATTGCGAAACATATGCCTTTTTCTTTTCGAGAAGCATCCTTGGTCAAAGGTGCATTATTACATGATTATTTTTTATATGACTGGCATGAAAAAGATGATTCGCATAAATGGCATGGTTTCTGTCATCCGCGCATCGCGATGAATAAAGCCAATGAGGATTATGGAATCAATCCAGTGGAAGCCAACATCATTCATCGTCATATGTTCCCTTTAACACCGATTCCACCCAAATATAAAGAAAGCTATTTGGTTTCGATCATGGATAAAGTTTGTGCCATTGGCGAAATGTTGAATATTCGTTATTTATCAAAATCCATGCGAATTGAATTGGGTCTGGATTAGATAAAAATACCAACAGAATGAAATCTGTTGGTATTTTTTTATTAGAATTCTTTTTTATTCATGATGCGAATACTTAAGCAGCGGGAAATTCCATATCCTATGACACTAAGAAACAGAAAGATTCCTAACCATAAAGTATTCGATAGATGCATCGAAGCAAACACTTTTGTTAGTTTGGCAATCAATAGGAAAAAACCACCAAAGATCAAAAACATCACAATGCGACTTTTTTCCATACCAAATTTCAAACGAATTGGAATAAGGATCGATTGAACCATGACCATTGCACAAGCAATCATGATCATATGTCCATAGGTATCTGTTGTATTTGGTACCTTACCCAATAGAATCATCAACAAATCAATCAACAAACAACCACCCCATAAAAAAACCAACATAAAACGATATTTTTCAATCACATAGTCTTTTCGTGAAATGGGCAACGTAAATAGAAATGTATAGCCATGATCCAATTCATCATAACTGATTGAACTTTGGGTAAAAAAGGAAAGAATGGCAGGAAAAAAAGTAAGGATGAAATCGGGATCATCCGACCATAACGATCCAATCGATAGTAAGACGACCATGATGAAATAATATTTTTGTAGATAGACATATTGTAGGTCTTTGATCCAGAGTCCCTTCATATTTTTTCTCCTTTTGTCATCAAGACAAGTATGGTTTCAATGGATGCCTTTTCCATGACAACTTCTGGTGCATTTTCAACATAATATTGTCTTTCATTGGTCAAACATTGAAAGCCATAGTCCTCTTTTTTTACCCGCAGAAGATAGGACGTATCAAGCTTTTGGTATTGTCCTTCATTGACTTTTAAGATAGCGTATTCATCCAATAGCACATCGGTATCTTCATGAAGCAGGATCTGTCCTTCATCGATCAAATATATATCGTCGCAAAGTTGTTCCAGATCATTCGATATATGAGAACTCATCAAGATTGCTCCTTGTTCTTGTTTTTCCATAAACATTCTTAAAAGATCTAAGATTTCTTCACGGGCCATCACATCCAATCCTGCTGTTGGTTCATCTAAGATCAATAATTGGGCTTTGTGAGATATCGCAATCAATACTTTTAATTTGGCTTTCATGCCAGTGGAAAAATCTTTGATCTTCTTATCCATAGGCAAATGAAAATGATGTGCCTGATGGATAAAAAAATCTCGATCAAAGACGGTATATATATTTTGTAAGATGGGAAGGATTTGTGAAATGGTTAAATATTCACTCATTCCCGTATCGGGAAGGACAACGCCCAGAGCATTTCGATCGTTGGCTTGTATTTGACGGATATTCTTTTCCCATAATGTGATCGTTCCGCCATCTATAGCAATCAATCCCAAAATACTTTTAAATAAGGTTGTTTTCCCCGCTCCATTCTTGCCAATCAAGCCTGTGATATGACCAGCTTCCACTTGTAACGAACAACGTAAAGCAAACGAACCATATCGTTTTTGTACTTGGTCTACTTTTAAAACTTCCATACATCAATCCTCCAATAACACATCCAACAAGTCTTTGAGCTCTTCATGTGAAAAACCAAATCGTTTTCCTTTTTGAATCACTTTTTCTAAGTCGGATTCCAATTCTTTTCTTTGATCTTCTAACAACAATTCGGTATTGGTTACCGTTACATAGGTTCCTTTTCCATGAATCGTTACCGTAAATCCTTCATGATCCAAGGTATCATATGCTTTTTTAACCGTTAAAGCACTAATTTTTAATGTTCTGGATAAGGAACGTACCGATGGCAAGGCATCATTTTCTTGTAGTTCGCCATTTCGAATCATGGTCTTGACTTGATCCACAATTTGTTCATAAATAGGAATCATCAAAGATGTATTGATAATAATAGGCATAGGGCTCCTTTCATATAACAGTATATAACAGTTTATAACTGTTGCCAACAAAAAAACTTGATTCTTCCTAATGAAGAATCAAGCCTTCTTTGTTTAATCATCGCGTGAATTGCCGCCAATAATGATGACCCATCGCAACAATTGCATCAAGCTCACAAATAGGGCAGCGACGTATGTCAATGCAGCAGCCGTGAGAACGGCTTTGGCTCCACGATAATCGGTACCGGTAAACAAACCACAAGAATCAATGGTTTGCAGGGCACGATGACTCGCATTAAATTCAACGGGTAATGTGATCAATTGAAAAAGGGTAGATAAGCCAAAACATAAAACGCCAAGCCATGCTAGGTTGACCGCATTTAAGATCAAACCCAAAATGATCAATGGAATCGCTAATGTCGCACCAATGTTCGTAATGGGAATGATCGCATTACGAATCTTGATAGGGAAATACCCAACCTGATGTTGGATCACATGTCCTACTTCATGGCAAGCCACGCCAATGGACGCAATGCTTGTGCCATTATAAATATCACTAGAAAGACTGACTACTTTATTGGCCGGATTGTAATTGTCGGTCAATTCTCCACCAATCATTTGAATATCAACATCATAAATGCCATTTTGTTCCATCATATATTTGGCTGCTTGAGCCCCTGTCATACCACGACTATTCCCGTATTGACGCCATTTTTTATAAGTGGAAGTCACCTTCCATTGGGCCCATCCAGTAAAGATAAGCGCTGGTCCTACCAATATAATATAGAGGGGATCAATATAAAACATAGGATAATACATAAATTCACATCCTTACTATTTTTGTCGATTATAGCACATAGTCTTGGATCCCGCCAATATTCACGGCATCCACCCCTTTTTGTTTCAATTGTTGAACGGCAATCATCGATCGTCGACCACTTTGACAATATACAAAATATTTTTTATTTTCAGGCTGATACGCATCGATTTCATCCAGCGGGACATTGATCGCATGGGGAATATGTTTGGATGCAAATTCTTCTCTGGTCCGTACATCCAATAATATACTATTTGGTGTCTCTTGAAATTCTTTGATTCCTGCTTGAATATCTATTTTCTTTCGTTGAAAAAACATCGTCTACTACTCCTTTTCCACAAGTATTTCATCCATCGTTCGTTTGGGCACATAATGGACGCCATCTTTTCGATAATACTGGATCGAATCCGTATGATCAATCAATTGGATTGATTCCCTTCCTTTTCCTAATGCGATCAAAAGGCATGGAACCAGATGGTCTTCAAGATGTAGATATGTTTGAACTTTGTTCGGATCAAAAGCACCAATCATGCATCCTGCATATCCTTCTTCTACGGCAGATAAAAGAATGGTTTGAGCGGCAATGCCTACATCGGTCATCACAAATCGTCCATTGGAAATGGTTGTATCCTGTAAGATCACAATAAAAGCAACTGGATGTTGATGGGGTTTTGGCAAATGCTCTTCGGGTAGTGCACCCGCCCATTTTGTCAGCGATAATAAACCTTCAACATCTTTCTTTTCATTGAAAAGACAATATTTAAGCGGTTGTCGATTGGAAGCCGAACCACAATAACGAGTATATGAAATCCATTTTTTCAATGTTTCTTTATCTATTTTTTGTGTTTCATCAAAACCACGTGTACTGCGATTTCGTTTTAATAAATCTTTGAGCATGGCTTCATTTTAGCATAAAAAAAAGGTGTAAACACAAGATATGCTTAACACCTTAAAAAATTATCCATTATATTCAACTTCAAATGATTTCCAAGGAATATTGACTGGTTTTCCTTGATTGATGATCTCATCAACATGCATCAACAATGGAAATTCCTCTTTTTTGACTTTTCCCAATGCATCTAAGCGTTTCACTGCCCGTGCAGTACGCGTGGCAATGACGATGGATTCCAAAGTGACCCCTTTTAATTCTTCCATCGCTTGATCAAAACTTAGACCTCGTCCCAATAGGGTACCAATCTTACGTGTCCGTCCACCAAATACCGTTACATATAAGTCACCAGCACCATATACGATATTGTCATCCTTACCACCAACGATGGCTAATAGTTTACGCATTTCACGAACCCCTTGACCAAATAAAGCGGCTTGCGAATTGTAATGAATGGCTCCAATGCCTTCTTTCTTTTCGGCCAAACCGACCGCTAGGGATACACCCAAGGCATAGGCATTCTTCAAGGCAACAGCACATTCCACACCAACCACATCCGTGGAACAAGAAATATGATAATAATCCGTTGAGAATAACTGCTTTAACTCGTGTAATGTTTCCATATTTCTTCCACAAAAAGCAACACAGGAATGATCTTTATCCGCTAATTCATAGGAAGTACATGGTCCACCTATGGCATTGATCGATAGGCCTTTTCCTCCTTCGGTTTGTTCCCAAAATTCAGGATACGTCATCATGGAACCGTCTTCTTGATCAATCATCCCTTTGGTAACCGAAAGCAATGGAATATTTCTTGGAATCTTGGGTAGAACGTCTTGAGCAAACCAATCTACACCAAAGCTAGATACACCACCTAAGATGGCATCTGCTCCTTGAATGGCTTCTTCCATTTCTTCCACTTGATAGTATTGAATGCCTTCATGTAGGGTTCTCTTTAAATGAATATGGAAATTATCCTTTCTTAATCCATCGATCACGTCACGATCCAATGGTGTACCAACCAGACGTACTTCATGACCATTTTCAAAAGCAGGGAATGTCAATGCACTGGCCATTTGTCCAGCACCAATAAATGTAATGATACTCATCTTATTGTTCCTCCAGATTTATTTTTACAGGTTCATTATTGCATAAAAAAGGGGCTTGTCAACAAGAAATAGGATTATTCTTATATATTGGGATTAATTTCATTTTGATGAAATATAGCCTTATATAAAGGATTTATTTTTATTGTATTTTTTTATTTATTTCGTTATATTGATATATGAAGATCAACGATTTCATGATATGAAATTTATTGCAAGGAGGTTGTCCTATGGATCAATATCGTACCAACCTGATTGTCCGCATTGCGAAATTGCATTATGAATTGGGGCTGTCACAAATTGAAATTGCGAAACAAGAACATTTATCCACGTCTACGGTCAGTCGTTTGATCAAATTAGCTTCAGAAATGGGATTGGTAAAAATATCCATTGTCGAGCCAAAACACTCCTTTACCGATTTGGAAAATTTATTTATGGCTCGCTTCCATCTAAAAAAAGTGACGATCTTATCCGATATCGTCGAGAATCAAGGTGTCTTGTTACAAGATGTCAGCCAAGTGGCTGCTGAAGATCTATCGAAGCTGGTCAATGATCATAGTACGATTGGTATTGCGTGGGGACGTACTCTAACAACGCTTTCACAAGTTTTGGTCCCAGTAAAAAAGAAGGATGTCTCCATTGTACAATTGAATGGTGGGGTGTCTAGAGTCCTTTATGATGCCGGGTATACTACGGCGATTCGTTCATTTGTGGATGCCTTCAATGGCGATGGTTATATGTTGCCTGCTCCAGCCATCGTATCCAATCCCGATATTGCCCAAAGCATTCAAACCGATCAATTTATTCATGAAAGCCTAGATCGTGCAAAACGATGTGATATTGCAGTCTATTCCATTGGTGCCATCGGTCATGATACGGTTCTTTATCAAATGGGTTATTTTACGGAAGAACAATATGATCATATTGCCGAAAAAGCAGTTGGCGATGTATGTAGTCATTTTATTGACCAAGATGGAAAGATTGCCGATGAAGAATTAGATAGTCGTGTGATTGCGGTTCCATTATCCATCATCCGTACCATTCCGAATAAAGTGGTGATTGCGGTAGGAACCGAAAAAGCGCAATCCATTTTATCGGCCATTCATGGTCAGTTGGTTGATTATTTATATATAGATCAACCCACCGCACGAAAAGTTTTACAATTATCGAATAAATTGGATCTGTAACGATGTTTGATCATCGTTCTTTTTTTTCAAAAAAAATTCCCATCTGGCCAAAGATGGGAAAAGAAGAGAATATATTTACATGCGACTTACTTACGCATACAAACCAATACTGAATAAGAAACCAACCAGTACACCAATAGGACCAGTGATGATACGCGAATACAACACAGCTGGAACACCCATTTCAATGGTATCTGGTTCCGCTTCTCCCAAGGACAAACCTACGGGAATGAAGTCACATCCAACTTGTGCATTGATAGCAAACAAAGCTGGCAATGAATATTGTGGAGGAATATTTCCTTTTGAGAATTCTGCTCCTAATAAAGTTCCAACCACTTGAGCGATGACAGCTCCTGGACCAAGAATAGGTGACAAGAATGGCAAACCACAAATAAAGGAAATTGCGATCATACCGGGTAATGTCGAACACAATGGACTGATGGTATGGGCAATAACATTTCCCAATCCACTGGCAGAAATGATACCCAACAAAGTCGATGTGAAAGCCATGAATGGTAAGATATTACGAATGACCATATCAATCGAATCACGACCAGCCGCAAAGAACTTATTGACGACATGTCCTACACCAATACCAATTCGCGTAACCACGCCTGGTTTCTTTTCTTCTTGCGCAGCAGCAATTTCGGCTTTGGCTTGGTCTTTGGTCTTTGGACCATCCGTAGTGGCTACTGTTTGTACAGTGGATGTATTCGTTTCATTCGTATACGCTAAGTTGCTCTCTTTTACATCCGATACATAGATATCTGGTGTGATATACATGGCTAATGGACCGACAGCACCAACCGGTTCGACATTGACGGTCATGATGCGTTTCTTTGGATAGACACCGCAACGTGCCGTACCACCACAGTTGACAACAGCGACTGCCACTTCATCATCGGGAACGGTTGTCTTAAATCCATCCACCAATTCACAACCAGTCATTTCAGCAATTTTTTGGGCAACGGGACTGATTTGTTGGCCCGTTACACACAATACTTTATTCTTTTTTTCATTGGGTTCGATGATCAAGGGTCCACCAAATCCAGCACTACCTTTTGTGATCTTAATAGTTTTATATGCCATTTTCTTATCCTCTTTCTGCCGCTGTCAAATGTAAATAAATGCCTTGGGTGATATAACCACGAATGGCACACAATACAATACCGGCAATAAAATAACGAATGGCAAGATCTCCCAATGGCAAGCCTAGTTCTTTGATACCTGTGGCAATTCCCATATACACAAATAATTCACCCGCATTGGCATGGGGGAACAAACCGGTAACGGGGTGTGCAAATGTAGCCACAACATCAAACATGGCTGGTTTATCTTTTTCCTCACAAAAACGCATAACGGAATATCCCATTGGATTTCCTAAAAAGATCAAGCCAATCATTGGCATCAATGTATAGCGTAAGATTGCGTGTTTGGTTAGTTTGGCTGTAAACCGATTGACACGATCTTCTCCAACGAGTTTGATGATTGAATTCATAAATGTCAGTAAGCAAACGATCATTGGAATGATACCTGTGACCCATCCTGTAAATGTTTTTCCACCAGCGGTGAACAAACTCATAAATCCTTGGGCAATACTTGATAGTACTTCCATGTTATTTTCTTCCTCCTCACATTTATGAAAGGCCTTTCATATTTTTTACGAGTTCAGTATTTCATTTCTTTCGGGTGAAGTCAACAATTTTTAGGATTTGTACCGTATATTGGGATTTATTTCATTTCCCATCAATTAATGAACCATTATTTAAAAGTTATTTCTTCTATATGAAAGTTTTTGCACAAAAAAAGCCATCCGAAGATGGCTCTTGAATCATTATTTCAATAAAGATTCGTTCCAATGTTCATTTGGTTCAATGCCTAAGAAATCAGCAACTGTAGCTGCGATATTGCTTAATCCTAAGTTATCATCTGTTTTTAATTTACATTTTGCATTGTAAACAA
Source organism: Absicoccus sp. (assembly GCF_034090965.1). Taxonomy (NCBI): domain Bacteria; kingdom Bacillati; phylum Bacillota; class Erysipelotrichia; order Erysipelotrichales; family Erysipelotrichaceae; genus Absicoccus; species Absicoccus sp. Next base: position 95,682 of record NZ_JAXDRQ010000009.1, read on the forward strand.
TGAACGGAACACGATTCAATGTATGGGATGTTTTTGCTTTCAAAGGTTGTCCTTCTTTTGGTGCTTGATACATTTCATCCGCATTTCCATGATCCGCTGTGATCAACAACACACCATTGACTTTCTTAACCGATTCCATGACACGTTGTAAACCAAGATCCACGGCTTCAACCCCAATGATGGTTGAAGTTAAACTACCTGTATGTCCAACCATATCGCCATTTGGATAGTTCGTACGCAAGAAATCATATTTACCACTTTCAATGGCTGCACATAATTCATCTGTAATTTCTGCTGATTTCATCCAAGGACGTTGCTCAAATGGAACGACATCGGATTTGATTTCTACATACGTTTCTAAGTCTTCATCAAATTTTTCCGAACGGTTACCATTCCAGAAGTATGTCACATGACCATATTTTTGGGTTTCACTGATAGCATATTCACGAATGCCATGTTTGCATAATTCTTCTGTCAATGTGTATTTGATTTTTGGTGGTTCCGTCAAATACATCTTAGGAATTTGAAGATCGGCATCATATTGTAACATACCTGCAAATTTAACATTTGGTACTTTGACACGATCAAATTTATCAAACGATGCATCGCCATCAAAAGCACGTGAAATTTCTTGGGCACGATCTCCACGGAAGTTAAATAAAATCACGCTATCGCCATCATCGATCGTACCAACAGGTTCTCCATCTTTGGCAACGACGAATCCAGGAAGATCTTGATCGATCACACCTAATTCTTTACGATAGGTTTCAATGGCTTCGGTTGCGGATGCAAATTTGCGACCTTCACCTTGTACATGAATGCGCCATCCTTTTTCAACCATGGACCAATCGGCTTCATAACGGTCCATCGTAATTTGCATACGTCCACCACCACTGGCAATACATGCATGGAACGTATCATCATTTAATTCACCCATGAAATTTTCAATATCATCTACATACGTCAATGCACTTGTATCAGGTACATCACGACCGTCCAATAATGCATGAACACGAACTTCATGAATGCCTTCCGCTTTTGCTTGTTTGATCAAAGCCTTTAAATGATTGATATGAGAATGGACATTTCCATCACTCAATAAACCAATAAAATGCATCTTATGACCATCTTTACAAAAAGCAACTAATTCTTTCCATGCTTTTGAATGGAAGATTTCACCAGAATCAATATTTTCATTCACCAATTTTGCACCTTGTGAATAAATTTGACCACAACCAATGGCATTATGACCAACTTCGCTATTTCCCATATCACCATCGGTTGGCAAACCAACAGCTAAACCATGTGCACGCAAACGAGTATGTGGACAACTTGCATATAAGTAATCCAAGGTTGGTTTATGTGCTTGTTGAACGGCATTGCCTAAATGCGTTTCAGCTAAACCCATACCATCCATGACAACCAAAACTACAGGTCTTTTTTCCATTTTAAATTCCTCCAATTTGTCGTTTTTATTCTATCACAAAAATGCCATAACAATACTGAAAATTGTGTTTTCACGAAAGTGAAACTCTTTTCTGAAAAAAAACCACATTCCCATTCATTTATGGTAAAATCTACTATGTATATGAATATAAGGGAGAGCGAACAATGAAAATATTCAATAAAATTATGGCATTGGCACTTGTGGCTGGATTGAGTCTTGGTTTATCTGCTTGTGGAAGTAGTTCAAAGAGTGACAAGACCGCAAGTAAAAATGATGATTCCGTTTTAGTGGTTGGTTTTGATCAAAATTTCCCGCCTTTTGGCTATAAAAACAAAAAAGGGAAATATGTTGGTTTTGATATTGAAGCCGCAAAAGCTTGTGCCAAAGAAATGGGCGTTGATATCAAGTTACAACCGATCGATTGGGATTCCAAAGACATGGAATTGGAATCTGGAACCATCGATTGCATCTGGAATGGTTTCACCATCAATGGACGTGAAAAGAAATACACATGGACAGAACCATACATGAATAATTATCAAGTCTTTGTCGTAAAGTCGGATTCCGGTATCAATACCATGGCTGATTTAAAAGATAAAAATGTCGAAGTTCAAAAAGAATCGAGTGCCGAAACGGCTATCAATGATGATAAAGATCTAAAATCTTCTTTTGCACAATATACTTCGGTAGCTGACTATAACACCGCTATGATGGATCTCGATTCTGGTGCAGCCGATGCCGTTGCGATGGATTACTTTGTTGCTTTGGATCAAACCAAGGGTAAAGACCAATTCAAGATCCTGGATGACAAGCTGAGCCAAGAACAATATGCGGTTGGTTTTGAAAAGGGAAATACCAAACTCCGTGACAAGGTTCAGAAAGCCATGAAAAAAATGGTCAAAGATGGCACCTATGCGAAGTTATCCGAAAAATACTTTGGCGATAATGTCGTTGTATTGAGTGCTGATTAATTCAAAAAAGCCAGGCAATCTGCCTGGTTTCAATTTGTAAGAAAGGAGCCAATTATGGAAACAATTAGTTTGATGGAGTCTTTCCAACAACTTATTGGTGGAATGGGCACCACCATTCAAATCTTTTTATTAACGCTTTTATTTTCTCTTCCTTTAGGATTATTGATTGCGTTTGGACGAATGTCAAAAAATCGAATCCTTCAAACCATTGTTAAGATCTATATTTCTATCATGCGTGGAACACCATTGATGTTGCAACTCTTAGTTGTTTATTTTGGTCCCTACTACTTATTTGATATAAGTATTACACCGGCATATCGAGGTGTAGCCGTCATTATTGCGTTTGCTTTAAATTATGCCGCTTATTTTGCGGAAATATATCGAAGTGGTATTGAATCAATGCCTAAAGGTCAATATGAAGCGGCTAAAGTATTAGGCTATAGTCGGACTCAAACATTCTTTACGATCATCTTTCCTCAGGTCTTAAAGCGCATCTTGCCTGCCTTGACCAATGAGATCATCACCTTGGTCAAGGATACATCATTGGCTTATTCGATTGCTTATATGGAAATGTTCACTGAGGCAAAAGCCTTGGCTGCTAGCTTTAAGAGCATGATTCCATTTGTAGCTGCTGCTATTTTCTACTACATTTTCAACTTTATTGTGGCTACCATCATGGAATATTTCGAAAAACGCATGCGTTATTATGACTAAGGAGGCTGGGCACGATGAAAATCTTAGAAATGAATCATATCAAGAAAAGTTTCGGTGACAACCAAGTTTTAAAAGATATTAGTTTATCGGTCGATGAAGGAGAAGTTGTTTCGATCATTGGCCCTTCAGGATCGGGAAAAAGCACCCTTCTTCGTTGTGCAACATTTTTAGAAACCATGGATGATGGCTCCTTAACTTATGTGGGAGATGAAGTGGTCAAGAGCATGAATGGTCATGCGATATATGGGTCGAAACAACAACAGAAAAGGGCATTAAGCTATTTTGGTCTTGTTTTTCAAAACTTTAATTTATTTCCTCACTTTACAGTCATGAAGAATATTACGGATGCACCTATTCGAATCCAAAAAAGAAATTCGGAAGAAGTATATGCCCAAGCACGAAAACTATTATCACAAATGGGATTATCTGATAAAGAAGATGCCTATCCAAGTCAGTTATCAGGTGGTCAACAACAACGTGTTTCCATTGCTCGTGCATTGGCACTCAATCCCAAAATTCTCTTCTTTGATGAACCAACTTCCGCATTGGATCCGGAATTGACCTTGGAAATCTTAAAAGTCATCAAAGACTTGGCCGCACAAAAAATGACAATGGTCATCGTTACCCATGAAATGACTTTTGCCCATGATGTATCCAATCGTATGATCTTTATGGATAAAGGTGTCATTGTTGAAAATGGTACGCCAGAAGAACTATTTCGTTCCACCAACAAACGAACACAATCTTTCTTGGGAAAATATCGAAAATTGGACTAGCACAGCCTTGCTGTGCTTTTTTTCATGCATAAAAAAGAGCTATAAGCAAGCTTATAACTCTAACGATTGATCAATTTACGCAAGATACACAACAATAGACCAATGACAGCTAATAAAGGAATATATCGCATAGGTGTAATGAAGTATTGGACCCATTGCCATGCACCGGCTTCACCATACATACCCGCAACATAGAGTGTGATTGGATAGGATAAAGCAACTAGAATAAAACCAATCAGACCACGACCGGTATCGACACGATATTCTTCTTCGCCAGCTTTCATTTTCTTTGTTGTTAAGGTCCAAATACCTTCGATGACACAGAATACCACAAAGGCAGCCATACCACCTAAGAAGATCTTATGATCTTGTCCTTGTGATGTGATCATGACACGAACAAATTCTGTATAATTCAATGCATTCATCACAAACAAGACAGCTGAACCGAACATACACAATGCACAAACTACTTGCATCAAACGCGATAAGATCTTTAAAGCACCTTTGGCACCTTTTTTCTTGATCTCTTCGGTATTCAAATTTTGTAGTGGATTGTTGGAAGGTTCTTGTTTCACCAATTGAATTTCCGTTTCTTGTGGAATACTTGCGGTTTCTTGTGCAACACTTTCTACGGCCGCAACCAAATCACGATCTTCTGGATGCTTATTGAACCATTCTTTCGCATAAGTGGATGTTGGTACGACCAAACCACCATTCTTACGAATCTTGTCCAATGCCAAAGACATCATTTTATTTTCAACCTTTGGACTAATTTGGGTATTCTTGGCCACATCACCAACTCGATATACGCCGTCTTCATTGGTAAAATCTAAATGTGCCAATACTACATCATTATCATCAACCAATTGTACTTGATTTTTATACACTTTTAATAACATTTTTACAGCCCCCTATTTGTAGAAAAATATACCTTATTTTCTATTAAAAATCAATTTTTCATTTCCGCCATCAAGTCTTTTACTTCTTTCGCATGACTCAGATCATACGCAATTTGTAGATAATATCGAGCTTGATCAAATTGTTTTTTCTCAAAATAGGTCTTGCCATAGCCATAAGCTAAACCAACTACAGTTTGATCCGCACCAATAGGAAGATTTGCGTTTTTTAGATCCTCTAAAGTAGCCGGTACAAACGTTGGTGTTTCTAAGGCTTGCATTTGTTTCTTTACTTCTTCATCATCCTTAAATTGAAGGCTAAGTCCCAAACATCCATATTGATAATTGGGTTGTTTTTTCTTTTCATAATAGGCTGCGAAATTTTTATACAATTGCGCTAAATCGCAAGGATGAAACATATATTGGAATGAAAATTTTGTATACGCAAAATATTTTTCTAGATCTTTCATCTCACTCATATAGAGAAAATGGACTTTTGCGGACATGGGATTCCATGCCAAAGCTTTTTCCAATGCCGCTTTACAAGCAGATGGATCGCCTTTATCTTTCCATAAAGAAGCATACAAATAATATACATCACTATACATCACCGGCGTTGTCGATACTTTCTTTTTAGGTTTTTCTAAATATATATATAAGGCTTGTTCAAAGGGTTCATGAAAAGAAAAATAATCTTGAATTTGATCATTTTTAAAAAGCGTTTCTTTTTCCATAGTTTTGATGATGGGTCGTATAATGGATACTGCTTTATCCAATTCTTTCTTTTCGCGATAATAATTGACTTCTTTTAATGTTTGTTCAATTTGTTTTTGATCCTTTTCAATGGAAACCTGATAGGCTTGTTGCTGATTTGCATCCAAGCGATCATAGATCATCTTGCCAATTTCACGATGGATTTCTTCCTGCATCGGATGATCCTTATACTTCTGCATTTGTTCTTTTAAATAGACAATATCTTCTTTATTATTTCCGGTTAATCCTGACTGGATCGTTTTCATTATGGTATCAAATGACATATTATCCCTCTTTTCTTGATTGGCGAATCACATCGACTAAGTCTTGTTCTATCACAAAATTGGTTGTGAATGGATCGATCACAAAGGCCTTGTATTGATCCACAAGATCTACAATTTTCACATGTGCCCAAAAAAATTCATCATAGTATGAATCTTTGATTTCTTTACGATCCGTAAACAAAGGAATATAGGATCGATCTTCTTTAAGGAATTCATCCGGTACTTTTTTAATGCCAGTTTTTGGCAATATGGTCATAGGCATCCACAACGAACTTTGACACAATAAAATTAATGTATCCGCCAACTGAGTCTTCGTTGGATTTTGTCTATAGGCTTGGATTTGTTTGATTAATGATGACATAGGTCTCCTTTAAAAAAGAGCCCGATGGCTCTACTAATTATTTGTTAATCGATCATTTTTCCGTAGAAATAAAACAAGATCATGATAATGGGCATCTTTGGTAGAAAAGATGGCTCTTTTATCTTTCCATTCAAAAGAAATACGATTGTCTCCTAATGAATATACTTTGACTTCATCCCAATTCAATGTCTCGGTTTTTTTCGTGGGTGAAGTATATATGACTTTATCTTTTGTCACAATAATTTTACGATTGGCATACACAAGCAACAAACGAACACTATCCGCAAAAATAAGAATATAAACAAGTAAAAACAAGATGTTTGTGCTGTTGCTGCCAACACCCTTCATCAAATCTTGAATTGTACTATACCCAAAATAAATGGCTAAAACAAAAATAACCAACGGCAATAATAAGTTTGATGAAGTCTTCGATGAACAAGTAATTTGATCTTTCATATGCATGCTCCTGTTTCTTTATTATACATCCTTTTACACTTTTTTTCTTTAAATCATGGTATGATTGTCATATAGGAGAGAAAAAAATGAAGAAGTTTTTAGAAGAATTCAAAGAATTCGCCATGCAAGGCAATGTCTTAGATATGGCAATTGGTGTCGTTATTGGTGGTGCTTTTTCATCCATTGTTACCAGTTTAGTCAATGATGTCATCATGCCCATTGTCGGTGCCATTACCGGTGGTTTGGATTTTACAGGATTGGTGATCACCCTCAATGCAGGTACTGGCCTAACATTGAAAATTGGTAATTTCATTCAGTCCGTTGTTAATTTCTTGATCATTGCGCTATGTATTTTCTGTGCCATCAAAGCCATAGCAAAAATGCATAAACCAGTAAAAGAAGAGGCTGCCCCTGAAGTCGATGAGAGCTTAGAAACATTAAAAGAAATCAGGGATTTATTAAAAGATGAAAAAAGGAGTTAAAACTCCTTTTTTTAATACAACGGCTTTCCACAATGAGGACAAAAAGAATAGGAATCTTTTTCAATGGGCATTCCACAATGGGGACAAACACGAGTTCCTTTTTGCATGTTCTTTAGATCGGACCAAGTAATCGGAACCTTTCCTTTTTCAAATTGTTTGCCTTTTTCAGGATCCAATGAATAGATATCCCCATTCTCTGTTTGGATATGATAGGTTCTTTTCCAATGAAAGAGTGGTATCAGAAATAGCGCAAATTCTTGATAGGTTACATAGACATGGGCATTCATTTCCAAGCAATCGATCCAATAGGATCCAAGATCTTTGGTTTTAGGTAAAATCGAAAAAAAGAAAAACATTACTTTAGATCCAATTCGATGGGGCAATGATCCGAACCATAAATATCGGTCAAGATTTTTGAATCTTCTACTGCATCCCAAAGTCTTGGATCAACTAACCAATAATCAATGCGCCATCCCGCATTTTTTTCCCGTGCATGAAACCGATAACTCCACCAAGAATACTCGACTTTATCTGGATATAACGTACGATAACTATCTTTGAAATGTTTCAACAAATTGGCTTTGAAGCTATTTCGTTCTTCATCTGTAAAACCAGCATTCTTATGATTTGTCTTTGGATTTTTGATATCGATTTCTTCATTTGCCACATTTAAGTCTCCACATATAATAACGGGTTTTTCTAAATGCGTGACATAATCGGTAAAGACTTGATCCCATTCCATTCGATAGTCCAATCGTTTTAGACCTGTTCCTGAATTGGGTGTATACACAGTAACTATGTCAAAATCTGCATACTCAATCGTGATCACACGTCCTTCCGTATCGTATGCTGGCTGATTCATTCCATATGTGATCGATAGTGGCTCTTTCTTACAAAAGATCATCGTGCCACTATATCCTTTTCGTTCGGCACTATTCATATATTGATAAGGATATAGATCTTTGCAGTCCACTTCTATTTGATCGGGTTGTGCTTTGGTTTCTTGAATACAAAATACATCTGCATCTAACGTATATAATATATCCACAAAATCTTTTTTTAGGACCGCACGAATCCCATTCACATTCCAAGAAATAAGTTTCACAATTACCTCCTATAGATATATTGAATACCAACGGAACCCATCCCTGTATGACAATTGATGACCGGACATAGATCATCCCGTTCAATTTCGATTCCTGGTACCAATAACTCTAACATATCTTGGGCATATTGTGCATACCCTTGTGCCCGCGAATCCATGATCACCACTTGATAGTCTTCTGCATTCAATTGGGGATCTCTACTGATGATTTCGCAAGCTTCTTTGATGGCTCTTTTCATCGTTCGGACTTTATCATAAAGATCCACACGTCCCTGGGTATCTTTGGATACACGTAAAATAGGTTTGATCTTCAACATACCGCCTAATTTTGCAGCCATAGGCGTTAAACGACCACCTTTAGCCAAATGATCCAAATCTTCCACAATTAAATACCCACAAGAACGATCAACACTTTCTTGTAGACGGGCAATGATCGTTTCTGGTTCCATGCCTTCATCGACCATCCGTTTGGCATATATGGCCATATACTTTTCCATGCCAAGGGTTGAATAGATATCTAAGGTATGCATATGTAAGCCAAGTTCTTTTCCTAACCATTGCACTTTTTCATTGGTTGAAGATAAGGCATTGGATAATGTGATCAAAAGAACATCGGTCACACCGGTATTTTTATATGCTTGAAATAGTTCATCAACAAGGCCTAATGGAGGTAAACTGGTTTGTACTTTTGCCCCTTTTTCCATTTGATCATAAAGAAAGTTCCGATCCAAATCAACACCATCCAGATAGGATTGATCATTGATCCTTACTTGTAGAGGTAAATAATCAATTCCGAATTGATTGGCTTCTTGTTTGTTCATCAAACCGCCACTGTCCATCACAACTTTAATTTTCATTGTTGCCCTCCTTTGTTGATTTTTCTACATATGAGTATTATTATTACTAATATTTATAAAATCAATTCCCAATTTGAAAAAGATTGGGGAATTTTCCACATTTAGAAAGGAATTGTTGACTATGGATCGTCGAATCATCAAAACCAAACAAGCCATTGAATCGGCCTATTTTCGTTTGCTTCAAGCCACTCCAGGCAAACGGATATCGATCACCAGTATTGCCAAAGAAGCCAATATCGATCGTAAAACCTTTTATTTACACTATAACTCTTGTGAAGACATCATAAAAGATTTTGCACATCGTAAAATTGTTGAACTTTTTTCTCAATTAAATGACGAACATTTTTTTCAAGATCCCTATGACTCCAAAGAACTCTTCAAGATCATCAATCAATTTATTCAAAGTGATCTTCGTCTGTTCCAATTTTTTTCAAGTGATGCTTTATATGATTTATTTTGGCCGCCTTTTGAAAAAGAATGCATTACATATTTAAAAGATATTTATGCGGAACAATTAGGTATGAAAGCCGTTGAAAAAGAAGTGTACATCACCTATTTTGCCTCGGGTCTATTGGCTGTATATACCAATTATTTTCGTTCCGCGGATAAAATGTCTTTGGATGAAGTCAATCAATTGCTTTACCAGATTTCTTTTTATGGCATTCAGTCAACACTACAAAAAAAAGAAGACGAATCTTCGCCTTCTATTCATTTGTCTACTAGAAAGTAAGCAATATAATTTTTGAGAGAGAGAAAGGGATTTTCTAGTAAACAAATTCAAGGTAGCTCCTTGATGGTTTTATCATAGTAGAGCTACCTTAATTTTAACTTAAATGAGAAAAATTAATGTTTAAAATGACGAACACCCGTAAATACCATCGCAATGTTGTGGGCATTGCATTCATCAATCGATTCTTGATCACGAATGGATCCACCTGGCTGAATGATTGCCGTCACACCCGCTTCGATGGCTGTTTGGACTGTATCTTTAAATGGGAAGAACGCATCACTCGACATCACGGATCCTTGTGCTTTTTTACCAGCTTCTTTGATTGCAATTTCAGCGGAGCCGACACGATTCATCTGACCAGCACCCACACCAATGGTCATATTATCTTTGACCAATACAATAGCATTGGATTTGACATGTTTGACAACCTTCCAGGCAAACAACAATTGATCCATTTCTTCCTCGGTTGGTTTTCGATTGGTCACACAACGAAGATCTTCTTTCTTCACTTGTTTCATATCCATTTCTTGTACCAATAAACCATCATTGACATTGGTATACTTAAATGTATTATGTACATTCTGAGTTACATCCAAAGTCATCAGACGAATATTCTTTTTCTTTGTCAAGATATCTAATGCATCTTGTGAGAAGGAAGGTGCAATGATGATTTCCAAGAAGATCTTGGATAACTTCTCCGCTGTCGTTTCGTTGACTTCATCATTAAAGGCAACAATACCACCAAAAATAGAAACGGGATCGGCTTCAAAACATTTATCCCAAGCTTCATCAATCGTATTGCCTAGACCAATGCCACATGGATTCATATGTTTCAAGCCAACAGCGGCATGTTGCCCATCGAATTCTTTTAAAATTTCAATGGCTGCATTCCCATCTTGAATATTGTTGTAGGAAAGCTCTTTTCCATGCAACTGTTTCGCATTCGCTAAAGAATATTGTGGCTGCATACCTTTATAGAAAGCTGCCTTTTGATGAGGATTTTCCCCATAACGAAGATCCTGTACTTTATCAAACGTGATCGTTAATTTTTCTGGGAACTCTTCGCCCGTTTTCTTGGTTAGATATTCAGCAATCATCGCATCGTATTGTGCCGTGGTACGGAAGACTTTGGCGGCTAAACGCTCTCTTGTTGCTGGTGTCGTATCCCCATTTGCTTTGATTTCTTCTAATACGTTATCATAGTCGGCAGGATCACAAACAACGGTAACCGATTGATAATTTTTGGACGCACTACGCAACATCGATGGACCACCAATATCAATATTCTCAATGATTTCTTCGTGGGATACCCCTGGTTTCTGAACGGTTTGTTTAAAAGGATACAAGTTTACGACCACCATATCGATGGGATCAATGCCTAATTCTTGGATTTGTTTCATATGATCGGGATTGGTGCGAACCGACAACAAACCACCATGTACTTTTGGATGCAAAGTTTTTACTCGACCATCCAAAATTTCAGGAAATCCAGTAACTTCGGAAATCCCAATAGGTTTTAAACCCGCTTCTTCCAAAGCTTTTTTCGTTCCACCCGTAGAAATAATTTCATAACCGGCATCGACCAATCCTTGTACAAAAGAAATCAAACCACTCTTATCGGATACACTGACTAATGCTCTTTTCATTCGTTTTTCTCCTGTTCTATTTTTTCTGCTACTTCTTTGATCACACGCCAAAATAAATCATATTCAATCGCATGAACATGCGTTTCCAACGTGGCTAGATCCCAATTTGGATCAATATCTAAGCGACGTTGTTGAATGATCGGTCCTGTATCGACACCTTCATCCACATAATGAACCGTCACACCGGTTTGTTTCGCATGGGCTTCAAAAGCATCCAATATCGCATGAGCCCCTGGAAATTCCGGTAAATACGCAGGATGAATATTGATGATACGGTTTGGATAGGCTTCCAATAAAACTTTTCCAATATATCGCATATATCCACTTAAGACGATCAGATCCACTTTCTTATCTTGAAGAATATGCAAGATCATCGTTTCATATTCCTCTTTATTAGCATATCGTTTGGGATTCACAAAAAAGGATTGCACATTATATTTTTCAGCTCGTTGAATACAATAGGCATCACTTTTATCAACGATCAAGCATTGACATGAAACAGGCAAAGAACCATCTTGAATGTGTTTCATGATTGCTTCAAAATTTGTACCGGATCCAGAAGCAAAGATGGCAATATTGATCATTTCAAGACAACCTTTCCTGAATCGGTCACGCTTCCCACAACATAGGATGGTTCTCCCATTTCTTGTAGTTTGGCTTGTACAGTATCGACATCACTTGGATCTACTGCCATCATAAAGCCAATTCCCATATTAAAGACATTGTACATTTCTTGGGTCTCAATATTGCCTGTTTTTTGAATGAAATCAAAAATCTTTGGGCGAGGGAATGATGTTGTATCGATTTCTACACCCATTCCATCTTTTAGCATGCGTGGAATATTCTCAAAGAAACCACCACCCGTAATGTGACTCATCGCATGAATATCAACCACATCAAACAAAGAAGTGATTGCTTTGACATAGATCTTTGTTGGGGTCAAAAGAACATCACCCAAAACTTGTCCATCCAATTCATCATACGTAGCATGTGGATCTAAATGTGCATCTTTGAATAATACTTTACGAACCAAACTAAAGCCATTGGAATGAACACCCGTAGAAGGCAAACCAATTAAGGTGTCCCCAACTTTTAGATTTCTTGAATCTTTCAATTTGGATTTATCCACAACACCAACACAGAATCCAGCCAGATCATAATGGTCTTTGTCATACATATCCGGCATTTCTGCGGTTTCACCACCAATCAATGCGGCATTGGATTGGACGCAACCATCCGCAACACCCTTGACAATTTGTTCGATCACTGCCGGTTTATTTTGTCCAACCGCAATATAATCTAAGAAATAAATAGGTTGTGCACCTTGTACCAATACATCATTAACGCACATTGCGACAGCATCGATACCAATGGTATCGTGTTTATCCATTTCAAAGGCCAACATCAATTTGGTACCGACACCATCCGTACCCGAAACCAATACAGGTTCTTTGATATTGTAAGCACTCAAATCAAACATACCACCAAACGCACCAATCGAATCCATGGCCCCTTTTACTTTTGTACGAGCTACATGCGATTGGATACGACGTACCGATTCGTATCCCGCTTCTAGATTGACGCCTGCCTCTTTATATTTTTCTGCCATTTTCCTTCTCCTTATTTATGTGTAAAGAATCGCACACCATTCGCAAAGATGTTCTGTACTTTATTGCCGTCAATATTTTGGAATAATCCTGGTTCATACCGTTCACTATGACCCATCTTTCCAAAAATATGACCATCTTCGGATACGATTCCTTCAATAGCTAATGTGGAACCATTGATATTGTCCACTCCATTCATGGTTGGATGTCCAAATTCATTGACATATTGCGTAGCAACTTGTCCATTTGCCAATAATTTTTCAATGACTTTTTCACTGGCTACAAATTTTCCTTCACCATGACTCATCGCAATCGAATACATGCTTCCTGGTGTACATCCTTGTAACCAAGGCGATTTATTGGAGGTTACACGCGTACGAGCAATATGACTCACATGACGATTGATATTGTTGCGGAACAATGTTGGATTTTGTGCATCCAATTTCTTCACATCTCCATATGGTAAGAGTCCGGATTTGATCAATGCCTGGAAGCCGTTACAAATACCCAAGATCAATCCTTCGTTGGCTCGCATCTTTTCCACAGCCGCATTGATCTTTGGATTCTTTAATACCGTTGCGATAAATTTACCCGATCCATCGGGTTCATCACCACTCGAGAATCCACCAACCAACATCAAAATTTGCGCAGATTCAATTTCTTTGGCCAATGTATCGATACTTGCTTGAATGTCCTCGACACTCATATTATTGAAGACGACTTGGGTTACCGTTGCTCCAGCACGTTCAAATTGTTGGGTCGTATCATATTCACAGTTCTGACCTGGGAAAATCGGAATCACAACTTTTGGTGTTTCCACAATTTTCTTAGATAGTGATAATTCGACATTGGTCAATGGCGTTTGTAGCGCTTTTCCCTTACGATCGGTGGTTGCTGGATAAATCTTATCGTAGCGTTTTTGCCATGTTGTGATCGCATCACTAATTTTTGTCTTTTCTTCATTTAAGATGATTTCTGGTTCTGCCTTTGTCATTCCTAATAAAGTGAAATGTGGATCTTGAATGGTTTCGGTCGTTTCCACCACGATCGAACCAATATTAAATCCATAAAGATCTTCATTGGTTTGAATGGCTACCCCAATCTTATTACCAAAACTCATCCGTGCAAGCGTAGCTCCTAGGCCACCGAATTTGACAGTGGCTGCACTGACGATCTTGCCATTGTGCATATATGCATGAATCGTTTGGAAATTATCTTTCAATTCTTCATAATTTGGCACATTGTTCGTACTTGGATGATGTTTGATCAAATAGACATAGTTGCTTGCCTTCTTGAAAGCTGCACTGACAATGTCATCGGTCTTGGCTGTGGTAACCGCAAACGTAATGACGGTTGGTGGTACATGAATATCATTATACGTTCCTGACATGGAATCTTTACCACCGATGGCAGGTGTTTCAAAGGCCAATTGGGCATCGATCAATCCCAATAACGCTTGGAATGGATTGCCCCATTTCTGATTATCTTTACTTAGATGTTCAAAATATTCTTGGTTGCTTAAACGAGCGGTCGAGTAATCGGCGCCTAATGCAGTCAATCGTGCTAAGGCTTCCACTACACTATATTGAGCACCTAAATACGGTGAATACTTGCTTAGATCTGGATCGTATCCATAGGTCATCAATGAACAAGTATTGGTAAAACCATGTACTGGTAATTTTTGTACAGAACCTTCTTCTTGGGTCAATTGATATTTTCCGCCCCAAGGCATCAACACGGTACTTTTTCCGATGGATGCATCAAACATTTCACTCAAACCGATTTGAGAAGCTACATTTGGACTTTGGAGCACATCGGTTAAAGTTGTATTGGAAGGGGCAAACGGATCCACATTGTATTCACTATTTACGACTTCTACATTTTGATGTTGACGAACACCATTGGTATTTAGGAAGTCACGTGACATATCGACGATGACTTGATCTCGCCAACGCATGACCAGACGATTCTTATCCGTTACATCAGCGACTTTGACAGCACCCAAGTTTTCCTCATGGGCCAATTGTACAAAATGATCAAAGTCTTTGGCTTCAATACAAACAGCCATTCGTTCTTGAGATTCCGAAATGGCAAGTTCGGTACCATCCAAGCCTAAATATTTTACGGGTACAGCATCTAAGTTGATGTCGAGGCCATCAGCCAATTCACCAACCGCAACGGATACTCCACCTGCGCCGAAATCGTTACAAATCTTGATCAATCGAGTGCATTCCGGATTACGGAATAAACGTTGTAACTTTCGTTCAATCAAAGCATTTCCTTTTTGTACTTCACTGGCACATTTATCTAAGGACGTATCATTGTGTTCTTTACTTGAACCGGTGGCACCACCAATTCCATCTCGACCAGTTGCTCCACCTAATAAAACGATGATATCACCAGGTTCGGCATGTTCACGAATGACATGATCTTTGGGAGCCGCTCCGACCACGGCACCGACTTCCATACGTTTGGCTACATAACCTTCATCATAGATTTCTTCTACATAGGTGGTTGCCAAACCAATCTGGTTGCCATAGCTGGAATAACCATGTGCAGCTTCGGTAGAAATCTTCGATTGTGGTAATTTATGTTCCATCGTTTCACTGATGGGTTTGGTGATGTCTCCTGCACCTGTAATACGCATGGCTTGATAAATATAGCTACGTCCACTCAATGGATCACGAATGGCACCACCAATACAGGTGGCTGCACCACCAAATGGCTCAATTTCTGTTGGATGGTTATGGGTTTCATTTTTAAACATCAATAACCAATCTTCATCTTTGCCATCCACATCGACTTTGATCTCAATGGAACAAGCATTGATTTCATCACTCACTTCTAGATTTTCCAATTTGCCTTGTTTCCGCAAATATTTACCGCCAATGGTAGCCATATCCATGAGGGTTTGTTCTTTATGCGTACGGTTTAGGTCTTCTCTCAGTTTTAAATATCGTTCATAACTTGCTTGGAGTTGTTCGGCAAATGTATCCAATTGAAAATCGACTTTTTCTAATACGGTTTCAAATGTCGTGTGTCGACAATGATCGGACCAATAGGTATCTAAAACGCGGATTTCAGTCATGGTTGGTTCTCGTTGTTCCGTATCTTTAAAATAATTTTGTACAAATTCGATATCTTCTTGGGACATGGCTAAACCCAATTCTTCACGATAATCGGACAATGCTTTTGGATCCATCGTATTGAACCCGGTCAATACGGGAACGTCTTTGACGGTAATGTCTAGATCATCTTCCAATATGGCTAGATCTTTTTTTCGTGCTTCAACGGGGTTGATCAAATAGTGTTCAATGGCAGCTAATTGATCGGCTTTGACATTTTCAAAAACCAACAAAGTTCCAGAATGGATCCGAACAGTTTGTTTATTGTTTAAAAGCATCAAACATTGCATCGCGCTATCGGCACGTTGATCATATTGTCCAGGTAAATATTCATAGGCCAAATAGATCTTGCCTTCTAGATCCACGTGATCATACACAGAATCGGTGACCACTTCACTACATACCTCTTTTTTCAACAATTCAATATCTTGATGGTCGGCATTAAATACATCATAGATATTGTAGCGAGATAAAGAAAAATCATCTGATAATCCCAATGAATCTCTTAATTCATTGGTCAAAGATCTTCCTTCGGTGCGAAATTGTTCTTTCTTTTGAACAAAGAATCTTGTATCCATATAGTCTCCTATTCTACGACTGAATCGGCCAAAACTTTATCGGCTTGGGCTTTTTTAAAATCAATGATTTTTTGTTGGACTTGTTCATCACCAATCCCAATCATTTGGCAAGCTAAGATAGCTGCATTTTTGGGTCCTGCCTTACCAATCGCAACGGTCGCAACAGGTACGCCACTTGGCATTTGTACGGTGGATAATAAAGAGTCCATACCGCCTAAAGCCGATGTCTGGATTGGAATACCAATGACCGGCAATGGTGTTGAGCTCGCAATCACACCGGCTAGATGAGCGGCTCCACCGGCAGCTGCAATAATCACACCAAAACCTTTTTCTTTGGCTTCACTAGACACTTTTAATACCGCTTCTGGTGTACGATGTGCACTCAATACACGAACTTGATATTCCATCCCAAATTCATCCAATTGTTTCATACATCCTTCCATAGCTGGTAGATCCGAACGGGATCCCATCACAATTAAAACTTTCTTTGACATCGTTTTTCCTCCTTTTTTATACAAAAAAAGCGCACCTAAAAATGGCGCACTATGACAGCTTTATCATACATTTTTGTGAATCTACTTAAGACCATAAGTTAGACCTCCAAAACTTCTATGCACCATTATTTTACATGAAATTGGCACCAACGTCTATGACTTCTTTTTACCAATGCCATTATTCGTATTCCTTCCTCATAAAAAAAGTAGAAATTATCCCAATTTCTACTCTTATTTTCGCTTTAAAGCTTCTTGGTACAAAAGATTTTTTGAAGCGCCCGTTTCTTTCGCGACTTCTTTACAGGCTTCTTTCAATTTCAGGGTCTTCGATAACTCGATCACTCGTTCGATAGCTTGATCAAGATCAAAACTTTCTTCTTTTTGGTTGCCAGCCATCACAATGACCATTTCGCCTTTTAGTTCCTCACATACTTCAAGAATTTCCGAAATCGTTCCTCGTAGATATTCTTCATGTAATTTGGTCAATTCGCGAGCCAGGACCATTTTACGATTCCCAAATACTGCAAGCATATCGGTCAATGTTGCTTGGATCCGATGTGGAGCTTCATAAAAAAGCATGGTATAAGGAAACGTTTTTATGGTTTCTAATTCCTGGATGCGTTTATTGTGTTTATTATCTAAAAAGCCATAAAACATATAGTGATAACAGGGAAGTCCACTCGCAACCAAGGCATCCAAGGCGGCATTGGGACCTGAAATCGATACCACAGGGATTTCTTTTTGGATCAAAGTTTCAACCAAATGTTGTCCTGGATCGGATAAGAGTGGATATCCTGCATCCGATACAAGAGCAACCGATTGATTGGATGCAATGGCATCTAGTACTTGAGGAATGGCAACTTGTTGATTGTGTTCATGACAAGCAAAAAGCGATTTATGAATGGAATAGTGCATTAACAATTTTCGAGTATTTCGGGTATCTTCTGCCGCTATGACATCCACTTGATTGAGGATATCCAAGGCGCGGGGTGCCATTTCCGTTAAATTTCCAATGGGTGTGGGTACCAAATATACAGTGGGTCTTTGAAAGGCAAAACTTTTTTGTCTAATCATCATCAAAATCCTTGTCTGGCCATAATTCTTTAAATGTCACAAAACGAACTTCTTCCCGATTCTCTAATTTTGCGGTTTTTTGAATCACATTCATGCTCGTAATCTTATAGGTATTCCCTTCAAATTGGATCCTGGAATTAATCTTTGGCAAACCTTTACGCATGTTGGTATATTCGTCGTTTTCATAACGCAAACAACACATTAACTTGCCGCATTGGCCACTTAATTTAGAAATATTTAACGCTAATAATTGGTTTTTTGCCATATTGATCGATACCGTTTGAAAATCGTTCAAGAACCGAGAACAACAGGTTTCCATTCCACAATTTCCCAGTCCACCAATCATTTTTGCTTTATTTCGCGGTCCTACTTGTCGCAATTCAATTCGACAATGAAGTTGACTAGCTAAATCTTTTAATAATTGACGAAAGTCCACACGTTGATCAGCGACATAGGTAAAAATGACTTTGGCACGATCCAATGTATATTCGCCATTGATCAAATGCATGTCTAAGTCTAGGTTTTCAATGCATTGCCGACAAATTTTGATGGCTTTTTCAGCAGCTTCTTCATTTTCTACTTTTTGGATCTCATCATATTTGGTCGCCAAACGAATGACAGGCTTGATGTCTCCCTTTGTTTTTTGGGGATCAAAAGGCACGCTTGGTGCACATACGGTTCCTAATTCTTTGCCCCGCACAGTTTCAACAACCACTTTTTGTCCTTTATGATAGTCGGTCCGAGCTCCAAAACTGTATTGTTTGGCCGAATGATCAAACTGAATATATATTAAAAATTTATAACGAGGATTGCTCCTTCTTTCTTTATCTTCTTTCATTTTGCACAACCTTTCGTATTTGCGCATACACGCGATCTAAAAACAAACCTAGATCAACAGGTATGCGTAATGTATCTATCGCTTCCACAAGAATCAATTCCAAGTCCACCCGAGTAGTTAAGGAAAGTGTCTTATCTTTCTTAATGAAAAAGAGTAGCCATTGGATCCAAATGCGAATCCAGGTCTTATCACACAATGGACTTTTGGGAACAAAAATTTGCGTTTGCATATCCACAATGGCTTGCCAACTTTGCCAATGTTCTCGATAATTCTTTGCGGATTGTTCGATGATTTCAAATTGTGAATCGTTCGCGATTTCGATAGCTTGCTCATACATATAGCCACTATGCGCTAACATATTCGCTTTTTCATCGTCAATTTCCTCTTTTAATGCGTCATATAGATCATCGATCGATGGCGGACGAAACACGATAGATTGACAACGAGATTGAATCGTTGGTAAAACATTATTCACCTCGTCTGCTACTAGAATACCATAAATTCCTGGTTGAGGTTCTTCTAGAAACTTCAATAAACTATTGGAAGCTTCTGGCGTTGCTTGATCATAATCTTCTAATATATAAACGCGACTGTTATCTTTTTCTGCACTGGTTGCTTCAAAAAAAGATTGGAGTTCTGCAATATCGGTTTTTTTGATACGACTGGAAACGATTGTTTTGGCTTGTTTTGAAAACGGATCCTTTACTACTTTTTTATGATCAATTCCGTGTTTCCAAAAAAAATCAATGGATTCTTCATTCGCAATGCGTCGACAACAATCACAAGTTTGGCAGGCAAATCCATCTGCATCCCGATGGGTACAAGCAATGCTTTGTGCCAATAATAAAGCGACTTCTTTTTTCGGAGACCCTTTTGGCCCTGAAAATAAGTACGCATGAGCCAAACGATTTTTTTGTAACGCATTGGATAAGGTACGATATACAATGGGTTGATTTTTTTTCAATTGTTCTTTATTCATTGGCATGGACAACCTCTAGGACAGATTTCATGGTTTGATCAATGACGATCGAAAGTTCGGGTTCGGCATCAATCACAACAATGCGATCTTTATATTGTTCACACAATATCTCATAGCCTTGCCGAACGGCTTGATGAAAATCATTGGCTTCTAGATCCAAACGATTTTTTTCACCACGCATATCCATACGTTTTTGTCCCGTTTTTGTTGAAACCGATAAGAAAATCGTACGATCGGGCATATGACCATCAATCGCAAATTGATTGATGGACCAAATGGATGCCATTCCAATCTTTCGTGCATAGCCTTGATAAGCCAAACTGGAATCGATAAAACGATCACATAAAACAATTTGTTTATTTTTTAATGCCGGTAATACTTTTTCAACTAGATGTTGTCGGCGACTTGCTGCATACAACAAAGCTTCGGTACGCGGATCCATAGCACCATTTTTGGTGTCCAATAAGATATCACGTATCTTTTCTGCAATTTGTGAACCGCCTGGTTCGCGTGTATATAAAACATCATATCCTTGTTTTTGTAGCTTTTGATAAACGGCTTGACAAACCGTTGTCTTGCCTGCGCCATCATTGCCTTCAAATGTGATAAATACACCTTTTTTCATATTGCCCATTATAACAGAAAAGACCAAGGATGGGTGAAATTCCTTGGCCTTTTCGATTTGTCCACAGAAGATTAAGGATCGATGATTTGGTGCAATCATCGAGTGAGAGGAAATTTTATGGACTATTCTGTGACTATAATGATCAAAGATCTAACGCCGCTTTTAAGGCTGTTACATCTTCATCAGTTCCATCATTCTCTACTTTATAAAGAACTGGAACATCGTACATATCGGCAATCTTGTCGCCGGCTTGGCAATAGGCATCGCCATAATCACGGGATCCAGAGACAACAACTCCAGTTAAATGATTGTAATTTGCCATCAAGAAGGAATCCACTTCCATTGGGATATCGCCATAGCCGTCTGTATATGTAAATAATACATAATCGTCATCGCAAGTTTCAGATCCTGAATCGATGCGTTGTGCATCCAATCCTAACTTTTGAATCAGACTTTCGACATTACCTGTACGAGATGCATAAACATACTTCATCGGGTAACCTCCTTATTAGTTTTATCTAACTGTCTATAAGTTATCATAGACTAACTAAGATGTCAACCTTCTTTTTTATCTTCACTTGCAGCGTATGAAACACTCCATTTCAATCATGAACGAGTAAATTAAATTGAGAAATGATTTGTTCCGCTACTTCTTTCTGTGGCTTATTATCTACGATTATATAATCATGGATACCCATTTCATCATAAATTTGGCCATACCAGTACAAATCTTCTTGTATATCTTTCAGATAATGCTCTCGGTGCGCATTTTTATACTCGTCATCTTTATAAATATTGTTATTTTCATCACTGAATACCAACTGGGAAAAGATACTTTCAGGTGTATCATACAGATCGATCGAAAGTATATCATCACGATCAAGCTCTGTTTTAAAATTTTCTGGATAAGAAATTGGTGTAACAGCTAAGACCATATCCTCTTCTGAGCAAAGAAGCTTTTTAATGATATTACCACGTTGATGATCTCACCATCTAAGATTTTCTGTATGCACAAACTCTTCCAGCGTCATATGCAATTCCGCTTTGATTTCCTCATCAAGATCATAAAATGTATAGCCAAGTCACTCAGCTAATATTTCTCCCGTTGTTGTTTTCCCTACATTAGAGACACCAAATAAAAGGATCTTCTTTTTCAATCCTCCCCTTTCTTGAATACCAGACGCATTTCATGCCATTGGGTATCACCCCAATAAGAAGCGGATAGGCCCAAATCGGAAAATCCCATCTTTTTATAAAACTTCACTTTATTTTCCAAACAAGTTAGATAGACGGTATACCTTCCTTTTTCTGCCATTTGTGACAACATTTCCATCATGAGTTCATAGGCGATCCGCTGATGGCGATGGGCAGGGAGAACCGCCAAGCCAATCAACATGATATTTTTTCCTTTTGGATCATGATGGGCATGGATAAAAAATGCATCGGAAAACTTTGTTGCGTTTGTTGCCATGCCACCAATATATCCAACGATTTGATGTGTTTCTTTTTTTTCAGCAACAATAAAATAATCACTTGCTACATTTAGTTTGGCTTGGATCGATTCGAGGGAACAAGCTTGTTCGGGTGGAAAACACATAGCTTCCAATTGTGCGATCTGTTGTGCATCTGGTATCGTAGCATGACGGAATCGATAGGATTCAAAAGGCTCTTGATCGGATAATGCATATTCTTCTAATAAAGATTGGGCTTTTTCCTTTCCTGCCTTTGTGATTCGAACATATTTACTTTTTTTCCAATGACAGATCCATCCTTTTTTCTCTAGGGTTTCCAATGTGGCATAATTCGTATTGGCCCAACTATATGTAAAAATATCCTGGTTCTTGTGCCATCTGGTGAGATACAACATCATCAAAGATAATTCTTCGATGGATCGTTCATATGATTTTATATGTTTTTTCATATTCTTATTATATATATATTATGAGGATACGACTACAAGGCCATAACATCCTAGTGCAATATAGGTTAAAAAGATAATGGCTGCACTTTGTCCGGGATAATAGGATAATTCGGAAAAGACAAAGGGAATCGCTGCCCAATCCGCAATCATATGAATCAAGGATACATATCCCAATGATCGTGTCTTTACATAGATAGATCCAAAATATAAACCCAATCCCATACTCCAGATGGTTCGCATCAGGATCACGATGGGTGCTTGTCCAATCATACCCGGTATATGAAGAAGACCATAAATCAAAGCTGAAGATCCAATCGCAAACCCATCATTATTTGTACCTTTTTGTATCGATTGAAGGATCAAGCCACGACAAAAAAATTCTTCGATCAAACCAACACAAACATAGTAAAACAGTCCTTCCATCGCTATTTTCATACCGGATGGATGTCCTTGGAGTGCATAGAGTCCCACATAGATTGAAAGAAAGGGAATCAAAAACAAACATAATATGGAGATCCCATAATATGCATGATGCGTATGTTTGTATAAAGAAAAATGAGGACATAGGAAATGGGTCGATCCAAGGCCTATGATCCACACGACGAGAGCTTGTACGCATAAACCTATCGTATCTGGTTTCAGATCTAACATAGGCATTTTCATAGTTTTAAAGGGAATACCGGAAATATAAAAAAGGGCCATGCATCCAGCTATACACAGCGCATAAATTATTTCTTTTCTTTCTTGATCCATTGTTCAACCTCATTTTGATTCATCAATAAAGCATCTTTTGGCAAACGATGAGAAATCGATGTAAGTCCTGCTTGATGACTTTTTAGACCGGTAGAAGATGCACAGGCATAGCCTGCTACAGCTATATCATAGCCCATTTCAAATAATTGGCAGGCTCCAAATAAAACACAACAATCGGTTTCCATGCCACAAACCAATACTCGTTCTATATTTTTCCATTCTAAAAATTGTGATAATTCTTTTGTGATAGGAAAATAAGAGGAATGATAGAATTCTTGATCCGCTATTTGTTGAATTTGTGGATCGATCAAATAAGAGGCTTCTTTTGATAAACCATACCAATGCATTTTTTCTTGCCAAACGCTTTGGCTTGGATTGATAAAACCACAAGCAAACACTTGGTCAAACCATTGGGTCTGGGCAAGATCCATTGCGGATTGAATGGTCTGATTGGCTTGAATATCATCATATAATAAATCTAATTCGCGATTTCCTCTTTGTTGGTCAATGATCAATAAACATGTTTTCATAGTTCTAACTATATCATAAATTTGTTCTGAGACTTAAAATGGACTATACTTTTTATCGATGGAGGTGCCCTATGAATGAATCACTCATTAAAGAATTATTAGATAAAAATATTCGTGTCGTTGCTGTCACAAAGAAGCATACAAAAGCCGAAGTGGATCAATTGCATGCGCTTGGTCTTTCTACTTTTGGTGAAAATCGTGTTCAAGAATTTTTGACAAAATACGATCCAAACTATCATTGGCATATCATTGGTCATCTGCAAACGAATAAAGTGAAATATGTCGTTGGTAAAGTGGATATGATCGAGAGTGTGGATTCGTTAAAATTAGCCAAAGAAATCAATAAACAAGCTACAAAATTAGGAATCGTACAAGATGTTTTGGTGGAATTAAAAGTCACCAAAACGGATGAAAATAAAACTGGATATCCCATTGAGGGAGCAATGGATTTCTTAAAAGAATTGGAATCTTTTGATCATATTTGTATAAAAGGGTTAATGTGTATTGCCACTCATACCGATGATGAAGCGCTCAATGCCAAAGAATTTGATGAGATGAAAGCCCTATATGATCAAGCAAAAGCGAAGTATCCACAAATGGATACATTATCAATGGGAATGTCACATGATTGGCGATTGGCCCTTGCCCATGGATCCAACCAAGTACGAATTGGAACTGCCCTGTTTCAATCTTAATACTTTTTTTGATATGATTAGCCTATGTCGAATGCTCCAAATAAAAAAGTAAAAAGAGTTACGCATAAACCAACAACTCGTCAACAACAAATTCGGTATGCGAAACGAAAGAAATCGTTACGCCGACGTCGTATTCGCAATCGATTGATCGTGCTGGGTGGATCGGTACTCATTCTTTGGGCAATTGTTTCCTTGGTTGTCCATTTGCTGACGCCTGCCCCAACAACCACCAAAAAAACAACGACCACAACGGATACCAGCAACTATCCAGCCGTAACCGTTTGTGTCGATCCAGGTCATGGTGGCTATGATGGTGGAAATATCATGGCCGATGGAACGAGTGAAAAAGATGTTACGTTGAAGTATGCGAAAACGTTTGGAAAATATTTAAAACAAATGAATCCAAACATCAAAATTGTATATACAAGAACAAGTGATACGATTTCTTGGCCAGAAGATGAAGTAGAAGATCTAAAAGACCGGGTAAAAATTGCCGATAAAGCAAATGCCGATTACTTTATTTCTTTTCATGTAGATTCCAATATAGATGATAGTTCTTTAAATTCCTATAGTTTTTATGTTCGTGGAAACGATGCGGTAAGTACGGCCATTGCTAAAAAAATTCATACGAACTTGAAAAAAGCTGGTTGGAATTATGATTATTCGATACAAGATGTATCTACCTATCCATTATATGTGATCACAGAACAGAAAAATCGACCGTCCATGCTTTATGAAGTGGGCTATGGATCGAATCTTGATCAGGCGAAGGCTTTGCAGAAAACAAAAAATATCAATAAGATCGCCAAAGCCGCTGCTAAGGCGTATCATGACTATATTTTAAAACATGATTCAAAATAAAAAATCCCTAAAGAAAAGAGCTTTAGGGATTTTTTTAAGCATCACTTTTGGTTTTACGTTTTGGTAAAGAAATACGTACTTCTTCAATTCGATTTTTTTCTAATTTGATTACTTGAATACGCATTCCATCATCCAGGGTTATATAATCATTTACTTTAGGTAATCGTCCCAACGTATCAATGACCAATCCACCAATCGAATCATAGTTTTCACTATCCAATTCAATATGAAGAGCATCATTCAAATCATGTAAGCTCATATAGCCTTTCACATCATACACACGTGCACCGACTTGACGAATATTGGCTTGTTCATGCATATCATATTCATCTTGTACTTCACCAACAATTTCTTCAATGATATCTTCCAATGTGATGATTCCAGCCAATTCACCATATTCGTCTAAAACAATGGCTAGATTAATAGTGGATTGTCGCATTTCCAACAATAGGTCTGAAACCAATTTATTTTCATAGGTAAAAAAAGCTTTTCGTAATATCTTTTCAATATGAAAGTTTTCGGGATCTTCGATCATCAATAGATCTTTCATATTGATCAAACCAACGACATTATCGATGGAATCTTCATAAATAGGAATTCGCGTAAACATTTCTTCACGAAATAAGGATACTAAATCTTTATAGGAACTGTGTATATCAGCCATGACAACATGAACACGTGGAACCATTACATCTTTTGTTTTTACATCACTAAAATCAAAAACATTGTTGATTAGTTCTTTTTCATCGGTCTCGATAACGCCTTCTTCATGACTTACATCAACAATGGTTCGTAATTCTTTTTCGGTCATCATTGGTGCATTTTTATCGGTATCCACATGCATAATTTTTAATAAAAGACCACAAATACCATTGATAAAAAGAATGACAGGTGTCAATACTACCATTAAGATGCGAATCGTATCCGCATACATCAAAGCGAGTTTATCGGCGCGTTGCGTAGCTAATGTTTTGGGGGTAATCTCACCAAAAATCAAGATCAATAAAGTAATCAAAAAAGTGGCAACGCCAACGGCTGCTCCACCAAAGGCATACGCAATCGTTGTCGCAATACTAGCGGCAAATGTATTGATCAAGTTATTCCCAATCAATATGGCACTTAACATTTTGGTTTGATTTTCCAAAATGCGTAATACCATTTTGGCATTGTGATTTCCTTGATCAGCAAGGGTACGCATATGAATTTGATTGCACGAAACAAAAGATGTTTCTGCGGATGAAAAAAAGGCTGACAACAATAATAATACGATCAATATAAGAACTTGGCTCGTTAGTTCTGTATCCATTGGTTTCCTCCTAGTTTACATTGGGTAGATATAAATGCAAGGCTTGTTTGACAATTTCAATGGTTGGATTTCTTAATTCGCGAACTTCTCCATCTAAGTTCCCATAAATCGTTTGATTTTCTGTATCCATACCAATGGTCTTGGCTTGATACAAGGATACATATTCAGGATATTCGATATGTTTTCCTTGTTCGTATGTTTTTGCCATATCTACGATCATTTTTTTGGGAATTGGTTTGATCAAACATACATCAATTTGTCCATCATTCATCAATGCATGAGGACAAGGTTGATATCCACCACCATAGAAACGTCCATTGCAGAATACCACAAACATATAATCATTTACAGGTAGTTTTTGATCATCGATTTGAATGCGATATTTTTGGATGGAGTCATGAAGCAATGTACCTAACATTCCTATATAATAAGGGACAATTCCTTTCAATGGTAATTTGGATTTGATTTGATTGGCATATTTGGCAACTTGAACATCAAAACCAAAAGAAATGGTATTAATCGCATATTCACCATCTACTTTTAATAAATCAATATCCATTTGTACGGGATCTTTATAGTTTTCTAAGTGCAAAAAATCGTCGATTGATAGTGCATCAAAACTTTTTATAAAATCGTTTCCCGTTCCAATCGGAATGATGGAAATATATATATTGGGTGAATTGGCAATGCCATTGATCACTTCATGTACAGTGCCATCACCGCCACAAACATATATATGAATCGGTTCTTTTTGTGCTTCAAAAGCATATTTTTGCGCAATAAATGTAGCTGAACCAGGCCGGATGGTTTTTTCAATGATGATTTGTTGACCGACCAAATGCGTTTTGATTTCTTTCATCAAACGATATTGTTTTTTTCGATCAGTACGAGGATTAATGATAAATACAGTTTTCATAAATACTACTTTCCTTCCTGTAACCATGCTTCCACATTGGGAATGATTTCTGGATCATTGGGTGTATACCAATGGACATCCATTTGATGTTTGAACCAGGTATATTGTCGCTTCGCATAACGACGAGAGTCGGTTTTAATTTTTTCTTTCACTTGATCGATGGTCATTTCTTTTTGAAAATATCCTCGAAATTCTTTATAGCCAATTCCTTGAAAACTGGTATATTCCCATGTATCTGGATTTGAAAATAACGTCGTCACTTCTTGAACAAGACCTTGTTCAAACATTTGATCCACTCTTTGATCAATGCGTTGATGAAGTTGTTCTCGATCCATATCCAATCCTAAAAAGTAGACATCATAGAAAGGAACATGTTCTTGTTTGGCTTCACGATTGGATTTGGTTTCGCCACTATGGCAAATTTGTAAAGATCGAATCAATCGTTTTCGATTATGAGGATGAATCTTTTCTAATGATCTTGGATCGATTTTTTGTAGTTGTTGGACTAATTCCTCATTGGATAAGGAATGCAAGTATTTCGTATATGCCGGATCTTCTTGTTCTTCTTCAAAAACATAATCGTATAAGGCAGCTTTTAAATAAAGCCCTGTTCCACCACAAATGATGGGTAGATTCTTTGTTTTGGTGATTTGGGAAATGGCATCTCGACATTTTTCTTGAAAAATCTTTACATTATAGGGTTGATCATATGGTTGTGTATCGACTAAATAATGTGGAATGCCTTGTTGCTCTTCTTTGGTTACTTTCGCTGTTCCAATATCCATTTTCTGATAGACTTGCATACTATCCGCTGAAATAATTTGTCCATTCCATCGTTTGGCACATTGAATTGATAATTTTGTCTTGCCAATACCAGTAGGTCCTACGATTGCTAAAACTTTATCCACGTTCAAACTCCTTACGTAAGTCATCATCACTCATGGTGATGACAGTTGGTCGTCCATGCGGACAATGATAGGGTTGTTTACATTTTTTTAGATCATCGATCACTTGTTGCATTTCTGCTTTCGATAAAGGTCGATTAAAACGAATGGAGCTATGACAAGCGATCGTTGCTAAAACTTTATGTCGTAAGGCCAACATATCCACGTCTTGATTTTTGACAAAATAATCCAAGAGATCATTTAAAAATGCTTCTTGATCCACATCGTGAAACCACAATGGAAATTCACGAATAATGACTTGATCATCGCCAAAGACATCAAAGTGCAAGCCAAAAAAATCTGTTTTTTCGTTGATGTTGTCAACTTGTGCGATCACATCCGAAGTAACATTGACTCGAAGAGGGAGCATCAAAGGTTGTTTTTGGGTACATCTCTCTTTTAGAGTTTCTTTGATTTGTTCATAATGATACCTCTCTTGCGCAGCATGTTGATCAATAATGACCAATCCTTCTGGATTGGAACAAAGAATATAGGAATCATGCAATTGCGCCAATACTTGAAGATGATTAAAAAAACCATAGCCATGATCATGACTGGTTGATTCTTCTTCAACGGGAATGTTTTCTTCTACTTTTTGTGGAACATAATCCGTAAAACTATTTAAGATCGTATCTTCTTTGATTCGATTTTCATGAATGGGTTCCTGTTTCGCTTCTTGGATCGGATATGGAAATTGAATGCTGGGTTGTTCATAAACCGGTGTTTTTTTGATTTTTTTTACTTCAACCGTTTGTAAAGATTCCCGCAATGTTTTGGTCAATGTATCTTTGATACAAGTCAATAACTCGCCTTGTTTGGATAAACGAACCTCCCACTTATTGGGGTGAACATTGACATCGACCAATTGCGTATCCGATTCGATTTGTAAGACAACGATTGGATATCGATTCTTAGGTAGAAAATCTTCATAGGCATCCAATATCGCTTTTTGGATCGCATTGGAACGAATCAATCGCGTATTTAAAGAAAGAAACATAAAATATTTTGTTGCCCGCGTGATCTTGGGTTGTACGGCATATCCATGAATATGAAAATCATCGGAATGCGCATCAAATGGTATCGCATTTTTTGCCACTTCTCGACCATACATCTGGTAAAGGATTTGTTTTAAATTTCCATCCCCCGTTGTCTGAAACACAATATGATCATCATGCGATAGCGTAAATCGAATATCCGGATGACTTAATGCCAATCGATTGATCAAATTGGCAATAATCGAAAATTCATAATTCACACTTTTCAAGTGTTTAAATCGTGCTGGTGTTTTAATGAACAAACCAGAAACATCGATTTTACACCCTTTGGGACAATCCACTTTTTCATCTTCGAGTTTTTTGCCATAATCATAGATGATATGTGTTCCTTCTTGTCCGTTGCTTGTTTGCATGTCCATATGAGCAACCGAGGCTATGCTGGGAATGGCTTCGCCACGAAAGCCCATCGTACCAATATTAAATAAATCATCTTCATTTTGGATCTTTGAAGTGGCATGTCGATAAAAGGCTAAATTCGCATCTTGATGATCCATACCATCGCCATCATCCGTAATGATGATGCGTTCAATTCCGCCTTGATAGACTTGCACATCAATTACATGAGCGTGGGCATCCATGGAGTTTTCTACGCATTCTTTCACGATATTGGCAGGTCGATCAACGACTTCGCCAGCTGCGATCATATTTGTTAAATGTTCACTTAAAACATGTATTTTAGACACAGGATCCTCCTTTACTCAATGGTTTTGGCAATTTTCTTTAATTCATACAAACAATCTAAAGCTTCTCTTGGACTCATAGAATCGATATCTAGATCTTGTAGATGGGAAACCAATTCATTTTTTTCTGGTTGTACCTCATCCATCACAAATAAATTGGGTTGATATCCACCGGTTTCATTTTTGCCTTCGTATTCGCTTAATAATTGATTGGCTCGATCCAATACGATTTTTGGAAGATGTGCTAAACGAGCAACATTGATTCCATAACTTTTATCTGCTTTACCAGCCACCACACGATAACGAAATTCGATATTTTGTTTATTTTCTTTCACATCCACATGTACATTTTTGATAGAGGCATGATCCTGATCCAATTCCGTCAACTCATGATAATGGGTTGAAAATAAAGTTTTGGCTTGAATGGCTGAATCTATATATTCAAGCATGGCTTGAGCCAGGGCCATACCATCATAAGTAGCTGTTCCTCGACCAATTTCATCAAATAATATCAAGGAATGTTTTGTTGCATACTGCAAGGCCACATTGGCTTCCATCATTTCGGTCATAAATGTGGATTTTCCACTTAGGATATCATCACTGGCACCAATCCGCGTAAAGATACGATCAAAAATCGGCAGTTCGGCTTCTTTGGCAGGAATAAAGCTACCCATTTGGGCCATGATCACTAATAAGGCATTTTGTCGCATATACGTTGATTTACCACCCATATTTGGACCAGTAATGATTTCAATATTGGTTTTTTCATCCATATCCCAACTGTTTGAAACATATTTCTGTTTTTTCATATGATTTTCCAATATAGGATGTTTTCCTTCCACGATATGAACCGATGGTTCTGGATGGAATGTTGGACATATATATCCTTTTGAACTGGCTAAACTAGACAATGCTACTAAGACATCAATGGTCGCTAATGCTTTGGCACAGGCATGTAGATCAAATAAATAGCCTTTGATATACTGCAAGAGTTCTTTAAATAAATCTTGTTCAAGTTTTACTTTATTTTCTTGGGCATGTAGAATTTGTTCTTCTTTTTCTTTTAATTCTTGCGTAATAAATCGTGTCGCATTGGTTAGAGTTTGTTTGGGATGATAGCCATATTCATCTTTAATGGCATCTAAATTCCCATTTCTTACTTCAATGTAGTAACCAAAGACTCGATTATAACCCACTTTTAAAGATTTGATACCAGTTCGTTCTCGTTCTTTTGCTTCAATATCTAAAATATAATCTTTTCCTTTTTGCGCAATTTCTCTAACTTTATCCAACTCTGCATTATAACCATCCGTAAAGATACCGCCATCTTTCATGGATATCGGTGGATTTTCAACAATGGCTCCATCTAATTTTTTAAACAAAGATTGACAAGTGGGCACCGTTTGAAATTCAGGATACGATGGAATGGTTTGTGCCATTTCCAATATCGGTTGTGCATGTTCTAAGGATACAGTCAGTTGTTGTACGTCTCTTGCCGAAGCATTTCCATAAGCCATTCGACTGGCCAGACGTTCCATATCATAGATATATACAAGTTGTTCTTTTAGATCATCACGCAACATCATATGACTATTCAAAGTTTTGATAGCTTGTTGACGCTTAGCAATCTGATTGGCTTCAATCAATGGCATTTCGATCCAATTCCGTAATAAACGGGAGCCCATGGCACTTTGACAACGATCCATAAAAGACCATAAACTCAATCCTTTGGACCCATGCACCAGATCCAAATGATTTTTGGTTTGATAGTCCATGACCAATACTTTTTGGGCATCCATCGATTCCATTGGCATAAAGTGTTCAATATGCTGCTTTTGAGTTTCTTTTAAATACGCCATGAGTTGGGCTAAATTATCTTGTAGTGTAGTAGAAGCGTCATTAGGCAATAAGCGTTGATCTTGTTGTTGTATGGTTGCTTTTTTTTGTCGAGAAACGATAAAGGTTTCCATCTCTTCCAAGGCATTGATCCATCGTTTATCCATCCGCATTTCAACCACCACTTCACTGACATTTTGTTCCATGAGTGCTTGTTCTAAAGCAACTAAAGAGCGGCTCAAGGTTTGGTATTTTAATTCTCCGGTGGATAATTCACAATAGATAATGGAAACATTCCAACTGGAAAGCACAACAGAGGCCAGATAATTGCTTGCTTTGGCATCCAATGCCTCATCCATATACGTTCCTGGAGTAATGGTACGAATGATTCCTCTTTTTACGATTCCTTTGGCTTGTGCAGGATCTTCAAGTTGTTCACAAATGGAAACTTTATATCCCTTCTTGATCAAGCGTTGAATATAGGAATTGGCCGCATGATGAGGAATACCACACATCGGAACTTTTTCCTCTTTCCCGGCATTCTTTCCCGTTAATACTAAATCTAATTCTCGACTGGCAATCTTTGCATCTTCAAAGAACATTTCATAGAAATCACCAATACGATAAAACAAGATCGTATCTGGATTTGCTTCTTTGACTTCTAGATATTGCTCCATCATTGGGGTATATTTATTTTCTTTCATATCTCACATTATAACAAAATTTTTATGATATACTTATACAATGATTGAGGAGATACGTAAATGAAACAAACTTTTGTTTTTCGAAATAAGACTTATCAAATCGATTTTGGCTTCATTGCGATTCTTTGTATTTTATGGGCCACAAGTTGTTTTGCGTTATACAATGCCTTCAATTTGATTAGCGAAGGCAGTGGCATGGGTTATTTGATTCGACAGATTTTTTGGTATGTGATTGGTTTTGCTACCATATTTATTTTAACTTCCTTCCAAAATAATGTGATCTTTAAATATCTTCATAAAGCCTATCGCTATTTAATGTATATGTTGATTTATCTATTCCTATCTCGCATTACGGCAACCGTATTGGGATTTACGTTACCATTGACACCTGCTGTCAATGGTGCCATTTCTTGGTTTCAAATTCCTTTGATTGGTTCTTTTCAACCCAGTGAATTTATGAAGATCGTATTGATCGTCATGGTTTGTGAAACGATTGATAAACATCAAAAGAAGTATCCACATCCCACAATCAGAGAAGATTGGTATCTATTACGCGATATCTTAAAAATTATCGTACCACCACTGATCTTGATCTTTGTGCAACCAGATACCGGTGTATTCATCATTATTGCTTTTACGATCTTTATCATCATTGCTTGTTCAGGCATTCGTAGAGGTTATGTGATTGGAATCATTGGCTTGATCGTTGCTGTTGTAGTATTGTTCTTCTTTTTATATTTTTATCATCAAGATGTACTCAATGCCATCTTTGATTCCTATCGTCTACAACGAATTGAATCTTGGTTAAATCCTGAAAGTTATATTCAAGGAAGTTCAAACCAGTTGTATACGGCTTTACTGTCATTGGGAAGTGCTGGTTTGACAGGTTATGGTCTTCAAGCCAATATCATTTCCATTCCAGAAGCACATACTGATTTTATTTTTGCAGCCATTGGCCAATGCTTTGGTTTATTGGGTACGACCTTTATTTTGATCATCTGTGCAACGCTGGATCTATATTTATGTAAGATTGCGTATAATACCAATAATCGGCGCGATCGTCTCATTGTGGTTGGAGTTATTGCAATGTTGGTTTATCAACAATTCCAAAACATCGGTATGATCGTTGGTCTTTTACCCATTACAGGTATTACCTTGCCTTTGATTTCTTATGGCGGAAGTAGTATCTTATCCTATTTTATTTCCTTTGCAATCATCATGAATATTTCACCGGCAACAAAAAAGACGATTCATTTATGGAATCGTCATAAAAAAGTTGTCTAGTATAAATTCTTTAACCGACGAAGATACGAATAAGTGCGATATCTAGCGAATCGTACTTTTTTTTCAGAGGTACGCACATAAATTTCATTGACATCATGTATGTCATGAGTCAAATGATCGTAGTATCCTTTCGCATAAGTCAAATCCCCTTTGATCAATATTTCTCGATCTTGTCGCATGATATAAGGATTTCGTAATGAATGATGATTGTGATGCGAAATAGGCATGATCTCACATAGTTGCATAACTTGAATATCAGAGTCAACAACAGCACCATTTAAAGCTCGATTCACTGCTGTTGAACCAAATTGGGTACTAATACATAATCCCGAACCGGTTGTATTTTCAAAGAATTCCTGATCTATGTATACATCTAAGCTTAATGTCTTACCAATTGTTTCAATACGTACTTCATTAAAGGCATAAAATTTTTCTTGTTTCTTTGGTAGAACAATCTCCAACATTGGAAACGCTTCAATCGAAGGTCTTCGTTTGCATAAATCATTCAAGAATAAGTTAATTTCATTTTGTGTATAATCGGTAAAAAAACCCAATGTACCTGTATGTATGCCTACAAACGATACCTGATCCAATTGATCGATATAAGCATGTATGCTCCGTAACATGGTGCCATCTCCACCAACACTGATGATCAAATCCGGTGCTTCCATGGAAAATTCCCATCCACTTTCTTTACATGCTTCTTTTATTCGTTTTGATACTGCTTTAGAATTGTCATCTCCTCGATCTATGATTCCAAATCGCATCCAATCACTCCTTATTTGTATTATAATAGTATCATATGCAAGTGAGGTATAATTATGCAAGAACCGATTGAAAGAGAATTGAAAATTTTAGTTTCAAAAGACATATATAAAAATATGATTCATTCATATGAATTTACAAAACCATGGAAACAAACAAATACATATTACGATACAACGGATCATTTCATAAAGAATCAAAAAGGAGCCCTACGTATTCGTACGATTGACAAGAAACATATTTTCACCTTAAAAATACGAAAAGATGCCATTACTCATATCGAGTTGGAAAAAGAAATATCTGTGTCGAATCTGAAAGATATACAAGATCCTGAAATACTGAATTGGCTAGAAGAATATCATATTGATCTTCACCAGCTCAATGCAATCACCACATTTTCAACCATTCGTCAAACATACGATTTTGAATATGGGCAATTATGTGCCGATCAAACCCTCTATCCGAATCATACCGATTATGAATTGGAATATGAATATTTTGATCAACACGATGGCATCACATTCTTTAATCACATTTTAGAGCCATTCCATATTCAGTATATAAAAAATTGCCCCAGCAAAATTGCCCGGGCATTCTAAATCTTATGAAATAAACGATAAAATAAACTTTTTGAATTATATTCTTCTTGTTTTTTTTGGGCTTCTTCCAATTGTTGTTTCACCACATCAAGATTCGAAGTAGCCTCTTTTAATTTCTGATTTTCAGATTCTAATTCCTGTTTATGCATTAATAAAGATTGATTATTTTTTTCTAACTCTTCTTTATTTTCAATCAATTCCTGATTATCTTTTTCTAATTCTGTTTTTGTTTCAACCAAAGAATCATGTTTCGCATGAATGGACTCCATTTCATCCTTTAATTTCTGAATTTCATCATCCTTTTCCTGTGATTCTTCCGTTAATTGCTTAATTTTTTCATCTTTTGTCTTATTCTCTAATAAAAATGTCTGACGAGTTCGTTCCAATTCAGCTGCTAATCGCTGTTTATATAACTCTTCTATTTGTTGTTCTGACTTTTCTTTTTCTTCAATGATGGCTTTTAATTTTTCATTTTCATATCGTAATTCCACTTCGACTGTAGATATTTCATTCTTCTTCTTACGAAAATAATGAGACAATTTCTCTACACCTTCTGCTTTAATTGTGATCCGCCGTGTTTGTGGATTTTTATATTTATAACCAGCATTTGGATAATCTTTTACCAGTTTTGCCACAGCTTTATCTACAGTATTCCGTGATTTTGAAAAATGTTGGCAGATTTCAGCAATCTCCATATCATAATAGACATCAACGGGACTATCCTTTGATTCTGTCATAAATCATACCTCCCCACACGATACATGAACCCCAATTTTTTTATCATATGTCGTTCCATATGACTGTTCAGATATGTAAATATTATACTTTATCAAAATCATATGACTTCATCTGAATTTCGTTCATGGTTTATTTTACATAAAATTGATTATTTTTCAAGATATTCCTTTCATATTCTTTTTATGTGAATTTCCTATTACTAATTTTCAATCATTTCTAATTCATACTATTTTCATATTTTATATGATTTTACTTTTTCTCTATTCATATGAACGGAAATAATACCATTTTCATTCCTATTTATATCATATGATTGGTCATATTTAATGATTTTTCTATAACTTATTAAATATATGATTATCCTATCTATTATTCATATTTTATACCCTTTAATCTGAAAATCATATTCTTTAAAGATTATATTCTCTTTTCATTATAACTATATATTTTTTTCATATCTTTTTCCTATGAGTGGTCCTATTTTCGATTCTCAAAGGCTTTTAGTAATGTTAGGCTATCGGCATAGTCCAAATGAGATCCCATCGGAATACCATATGCCAATCGCGTTACTTTCACATGGTTTTTGAACATTTTTTCAAGATATAACGCTGTTGTTTCACCATCTACCGTAGGATCTGTCGCTAATATGATTTCTTCAATATTTTCCGATTCAATCCGATTTTTTAAACTCTCTATATTTAATTGATCCGGTAATATTCCTTTTTGTATATTAATCGTTCCGTTTAATACATGATAAACCCCATCATATTCTTGCATGGATTCAAAAGATTGTATGTCTTTAGGACTTTGAACCACACAAATCATATGATGGTTCCTATTTTCATCAGAACAGATATCACATAATTCTCCATCAGATAAATTGCCACAAATCTTACACCGATGGATGCCTTCTTTCATATGACTAATCGCATGAATGAACGTTTCTCTTTCTTCTTCATTCCAATCTAATACCGTATATGCATATCGTTGAGCTGTTTTTTCGCCAACTCCCGGTAATTTTTGAAAAGCATGAATGAGATCTTCAAATCGTTTGGGATACATTCTATTCCTCCTTTAATCTTCTTTAACCACTAAATCTGGGAAAACAGATTTCAATTCACTTTCTATAGAATTTTCATCTTCTTGTTTTTCTTGCTTTGATTTGATTTCTATTTGCATAGGATTTGGTAAGGTATTATTTTTCCTTCTCTCCATATATAATTGCTTTAAACCATTTTCTTGATCATGATCCATCGCAAATATTTTTTTAGGAACACCTAGGATTTTTTCAATTTCATTTTCAAATCCATGTTCTTTTTCATATATATTGATTTCATTGGCTTCTAAGGTCGATGGCACGCTTAATAGTAAATAGGTATCACCACTTGCAAATATTTTACTATTTTCAAGTAATGTGATCGTTCTCATCATATTCACATCAGATATGATTTCTTTTCTTTTTTCATATTTTTGTGTATCTTCTATCTTATTTTTCTTATTTGCACCTACCAATAATTGGAGAAGGTATTCGTTTTCTAATATGATTTTACTATTTTTTCTATCTGACTCTTTTAATGTTTCACGTGAAACATCATATAAGGAACCTTTACGATCATCAACCGTTTTATCGCTATTTACGACAATATCATCCAATTTATCTGCTCTTTCAGATGGTAAATCATGTGAATTCGACGATATTTTCGTATTCTTTATCTGATTTTGATTATCTGATTTTCCTTTATTCTGCGCAGAAAGATCTTCATATGATTGCGTAATAACCTTTAAAAGACCGGCTTCTATATAATCGAGTATATTGGATGCATAGGTAAATTTATTAAAAGTATCCATCAATGTATCCAATAAAGTCGTTCGAAACAATAGGGACGTATTATCAAAATATTTCATGATCACTTCTTTTCTATGTGCATTGACTAACGTTGTATTTGGCGCATATTCCACAATGATACTATCCTTGATCAAGGAGATAAAATCTGTCGTAAATCGTTTTAGATCCATTCCTTGATTGGATATTTCCTGTAGCTGTTTCATCACCATTTCTACTTCTTTATTCAATAAAGATATATAGATTTTGCCAATATCTTCGATGGTGACCACACCATAGATTTGGCGTACATCTTCAGCCTTTATAGTCGATGAACAAAAGGCCACGCATTGATCCAATATAGATAAAGCATCACGCATACCTCCATCAGCCAAAGTAGCAATGATATCAATGGCTTCTGGTTCAATGTCGATATTCTCTGAAGCACATACAACATCCAATCGTACATGAATATCGTGTTTCGATACTTTTGTGAAATCAAATCGTTGACAACGGGAAATGATCGTAGGAAGCACTTTATTTGGTTCTGTTGTAGCAAATATGAAAATCACATGTTTTGGTGGTTCTTCAATGGTTTTTAATAAAGCATTAAAAGCGCCTTTTGTCATCATATGAACTTCATCTATGATATAAACTTTATATTTACCTTCCATAGGTGCATACTTGACTCGATCAATTAAATTACGAACTTCATCTACGCCATTATTGGAAGCAGCATCAATTTCAATAATATCTGGATGACTTCCTGCTAATGCCATTTTACAGTTTTCACATTCTCCACATGGACGATCCGTATCATTCGTACAATTCAACATTCGGGCGAAGATCTTCGCAATGGATGTTTTTCCCGTACCACGTGGTCCACAAAACAAATACGCATGTGCAATACGATCTTGGATGATGGCATTTTTTAATGTTTGAATAATGGCTTGTTGGCCTACAACATCATCAAATGTTTGTGGTCGATATTTTCGATATAAAGCTTGATATGACATAATACATCAACTCCCTGTTTTTTTATTATAGATAAATTATCATAATAAGTGCAACAGCCTATAAGAATTAAAAAAGTCCATGGGTTCAATGATAAAATGTGAGTGAGAAAACAAACATTTATCAAGGAGAATCCCATGAACTACAACCATCTTAACATAAATGAGAGAAC
>NZ_JAXDRQ010000010.1:0-18717 GCF_034090965.1 Absicoccus sp.
CTTTCCGGACAAACGATTGATGCTTTTTATGAAATTATCCAAACCATTCCAGCAGAATATGAAAAAAAGCCCATTCAAACCAAATCCACGAATTTGGATATTTCCTTTACGGTAAAACCATTGATACAAAATCAATTCACCCAAGGTGTACAAGTGAGGGGCCATATCCCAACAATCATCAAAGGAATTCGCTATGGCTATTATTTCAAAGTAAATACTCTTTATCGCATTCCTTTGGAACAAGCTAACTCATTTATCCATATACCTCATGATGAAAATGATGACATCACTTTCCAAATTGGCAACAAGCATCTAGCTCATTTTTACTATGATCAATTGCCAAAGATCCAAGAAACGTCGCATGTCGAAATCATTGAACCAGAAACGATTGAGGCCATCTTACCACCAGAACCAGACTTTACGTTTTATTTGGATGCCGATGATGATCATATGATCTGTACCATTGATGCCATCTATGATGAAAAACACTATCGTATGACCGATGAAATCACACTAGATACAAAAGGTTATTACTACGATCCATCTCGTCGAGAACATCGCTATATCGAACGGGAAACCGAAATCTTTCAAATTCTGCAAGACTTTGATTTTCAATATCAAAATAAACAAATGGTTTGTATCAAAGATGACGATCATATCTACAAATTTCTAACCGAAGGCATTGATATGCTCTTACAATATGGAACGGTTGAAGCCACCTCACGGTTTGAACGCCTCCAAATCATCACCAAACCAAAGATCACAGTTGGCGTATCGGTAGACAGTGACTTAATGGATATTCAAATCACGAGTGATGATCTAAGTCAAGAAGATCTCATTGAGATCTTGTCACATTATAAAGAAAAAAAGACCTATCATCGTCTGTCTTCTGGTAAATTTGTTCAAATGGATGCGCAAAGCTTACAATCTCTAGAACAAATGATGGAATCGTTGCATATGAGCCCAAAACAATTGGTTTCTGGCAAAATGAACATTCCTATGTATCGAGCGTTTTATCTGGATCGCATGCTGGCAGAAAAAAATGATCTACGTCAACGTAAGGATGCGAGCTTTAAAAATACGATCAAAAAATTTAAGAATGAAGAGTTTGCGTTGCCAAAAGAATTGCATGCCCAACTGCGCCCTTATCAAGAAGAAGGATATCAATGGATCAAAACGTTGGAAGCCTATCATTTTGGTGGTATCTTGGCCGATGAAATGGGGCTTGGCAAAACTTTGCAGGTAATCACCGTCTTAGCTTCTCATAAAGAAGAACAACCTTCGCCTTCGTTAGTGATTTGTCCGGCATCGCTTGTTTATAACTGGAAAGCCGAAATCGAGCGTTTTGCCCCACAACTTCAAACCGCATTGGTAAGTGGTACGAAAAAAGAAAGAAAAGAAATCATTGGTAACTATCAAAACTATGATGTATTAGTGACGTCTTATGATTTATTAAAACGGGATATTGCCGAATACGAAGATGTTCATTTCCATTATGAAATCATCGATGAAGCACAATATACCAAAAATCACACCACAGCTGCAGCCAAATCGGTAAAATTGATCAACAGTCAATGTCGTTTAGCTTTAACGGGAACACCAATCGAAAATCAACTGCAAGAATTATGGAGCATCTTTGATTATTTGATGCCTGGCTGCTTGTATAGTTATGATTATTTCCGCAAAAATATGGAAATTCCGATCGTAAAGCAACAAGACCAACAGCATTTGGAACAACTACGCAAAATGATTTCACCATTTATCTTGCGAAGACTGAAAAAAGATGTCTTAAAAGATTTACCAGATAAACTGGAAAAAGTGCAATATGTTTCTATGGATAAGAAACAAACCCATGTCTATAATGGACAAGTTAGCAAGCTACAACAATTATTGAAAAAAACCAATGATGAAGACTTCAAAAAACAACGCTTTAAGATCTTATCCCTGTTGACGCGCATTCGTCAGGTTTGTTGCGATCCATCGCTTTGTTTAGAAAATTATGATGGCGGCAGCGCCAAACGAGAAGCTTGTATGGATCTCATTGAAAATGCGATCGAAGGTGGCCATAAGATCTTGGTCTTTTCTCAATTTACGACCATGTTGGAAAAATTAGAAAAAGACTGCCAAGAAAAACAAATTGCCTATTATGAAATCACAGGATCAACCAAGAAAAATGTTCGTATCGATCGCGTGAATGCCTTTAATAAAAATGAGGTACCTGTCTTCTTTATTTCTTTAAAAGCAGGTGGTACAGGATTAAATTTGACAGGTGCTGATATCGTCATTCATTATGATCCTTGGTGGAATACAGCTGCACAAAACCAAGCAACTGACCGTGCCCATCGCATTGGTCAAAAGAATGATGTCACCGTTTATAAACTCATCATCAAAGATACAATTGAAGAAAAGATTCTCGATCTTCAAGAAAAGAAACAAGCATTAGCCGATGATATTTTATCCGGTGAACAAATGAGCAATACAACCATTTCAAAAGAAGATCTGGAAGCCTTGCTCCAATAAGCACAAAAGGACAAGTATACGACTTGTCCTTTTGCTTAATCTATTTCTTCTCTCTTCTTATCCAGTATAACATATCATCGCAAGCAATACTCACAAATAGCCAAAACTGCTACCAATTCAACCGTACCCAATACCAGTACTTTTCCCAAAGCCAAAACCAATAAATTTAAATTGTAATGTAATTTATGTATATTCATCTTAATTCCTCCTCCATTGTCAGTATATAAGTAGAATTGACATTATTTATGTCATGAATCCATTCATGTATTTCTTGAACAACTTCAATGTATATCATTTAATCTTGTTTGTCAAATATTGATTCAAGTTATTCTTGATTCAAAGACTAAAAAAAAGTATAGTATCCATAAGAGGAATGAGCATGAGTTTAGGACAACGAATTAAACAAGCGCGTGAACAACATGGCTATCAACAAAAAGATCTTGCCAAAAAGGTGGGTGTCCGATCGGCAGGTGTGATCAGTAATTGGGAACGTGATCTCAATAAACCCGATGCCGATAAGATCGTACAACTGTGTAAAGTCTTAGAGATTTCTTCGGCCGACTTATTGGATTGTCATATAGACGAAGCATTTGTGTGCACTTCAAAAGAAAAAACAATGATTCACCAATTTCGCCATTTAGATTCAATTGGTCAAGAAGCCATCTTAGCTTTGCTCACCATTGAAAGTCAGCGTCAAGAAAAAACCATCCTTCCAACACGGACAATCCCCTTTTTTAGTGCACGACCAAGTGCGGGCTTAGGAAATTGGATTTTCGATAATGAAGCAGAAAACATCGAAATTATCGATGGTCCACAAG
Organism: Absicoccus sp.; assembly: GCF_034090965.1. Classification (NCBI taxonomy): domain Bacteria; kingdom Bacillati; phylum Bacillota; class Erysipelotrichia; order Erysipelotrichales; family Erysipelotrichaceae; genus Absicoccus; species Absicoccus sp. The sequence continues at coordinate 3,339 of NZ_JAXDRQ010000010.1, forward strand.
CACAAAAAGCGGACTATGTCTTACAGGTCGATGGCAATAGTATGGAACCCAAATTTCATCATGGTCAATATGTTCTTGTTCACAAACAAGAAACCATTCAACCAAATGAAATGGGTATTTTTGTCATCAATGGTGAAGTATGGATCAAACAATTTCAAAAGGATCATCTCCATTCCATAAATCCAGAATATACCGATATTCCATTCGAAGAAGGTCAAGATATTTATTGTATGGGAAAAGTGATTGGCGTGGCAGAAAGGGTGTAAACTATGGAAATACAGATGAAATTAAAAGTAAGCGCACATGATTTTTATCACGTATTGCTTCAATCGTTGATCAATGACATTCAAAATGTAACGCACCAAACCATGACGGAAGCCGATCTGTCTTGTGGATATCGATATAAGAAAAAATCGACTCAACGACAAGGAAGCATGATCAAGGTCCATGTCAAAAAACTCGTATCGGATCAAGAATATCTGGTCCACTTTACAACATCGTTAGATACATCCGTTCTGCATTATCGTCTAGAGCCTATTGATGAAAACCATTGTCTTGTGACCTATACGGAAAAATATGATCGCTTTGATAAACAAGAATTATCTTCTTCTGCTCTTCGTGCCCAAAAAAAGCGTGCAAAAAAAATGATCAAAGCCATAGAGCATTCGATCATTAAAAACTCAAGATCAAAACAATGATCATACTGATTGCTTCTGTCATTAAAGGAATCATGGCTGCATAATAAGCCTTCATAGCTTCCATACGATAATAGAGTATATACAAAAGGATGCTCACAACAAAAGCTACCATTAAAACAAAGAATAAGTTCCAAAATCGCGAAATAGATAGGATCTGTGCGCCATATAGAGTATTGATCAAACACATTTCTAAGATCAACCAACCTGTAATGAGGAAAAGTTCGGTTGTCACTGGCCGATGAAAGCCAAAAAACGTGATCAATACAAGCACAATATACACAAAGATGCCTATACCCATGATCCTTGAACCTGAAAACATAGAATGTCGAATCGTCAATTCACTCATTCCGTGCATACTTAGCCAAACGCCAACCAATCCACAAAGGGCCGTGATCAATAATAAAACACCACGAAATCCATGGATACGATCTACGACTAGGCCGGGTTTGTAACATAAGCTCCACCAAATCAAATAAAAGATGCAACAGATGATCAAACTCAATTGACCAAATAAAATCGATAGATGCATGGTCTCACCTCTCAATTTCTATTCCTTTATGAAGATTTGGTAAATACTGCACTTGAATCGGATCTCCTACTTTATGGTTTTTCAAATTCATATCCAAGGTCATTCGATCTTCTTCTCCTTGTATTGTTACTTGTTGATGTTCCATTTGCGTGATCTTTCCAACGATCATTGGATAGGCATGCGCATGTAAATAAGAAGAATCCAAAATGGTTGGCACGATCAAAGACATAAATAAGATCACAAAGATCCCATTCCATAAAATACCAACGATCATCATGATTCCAGTTTTATGATCTTGAAAAAATGGTGTTTTTATATCCATGCCTTTTTTGATCACATAGACATTACTGCCGATCCATACCATCAATAACGCCAAACTTATTCGAATATATCGCATCAATAATTCTTGCATATAGCTATCTTATCATTTTTTCTAATGTCAACAAATATTTCTTTGCTTCCAATCCGGCTGCATAGCCAGTCAAACTTCCATCGGCACCGATGACACGATGACAAGGAACCAAAATCAATATCGGATTATTGTGGTTGGCCATACCCACAGCTCGACTCGCTTTAGCATACCCAATTTGGGCGGCAATTTCACCATACGTTCGTGTCTGGCCATAAGGAATCGTTTGTAGTTGTTGCCAAACTTGTTTTTGAAAATCCGTGCCCTCTAACGCAAGAGGTAAATCAAAGGAAGTTCGTTCTTTATCAAAATATTCTTTCAGCTCTTTACAACATGCCTCGATCCATTTTCCCGAAGCATCGGCATGAATCATCGGATCTATGGATATTGAAGACTGTTCAATACATAAAATCGCCTCTTTTGAAGCCATGATCTGTAGATTTCCAATCGGCGTTTCTATTTGTGTCCGACTGATATCTTTCGCAAAAATCTGTCGATACCGAGCCGGACTCATACCTGTTTCACGATGAAATTGATCATAGAAACTCGATAAATTCGAATCACCTACTTCGAGTGAAACATCCAATATGCTCAACCCATCTTGCAGTAATTGTCGAGCATAAGCCATCCGGGTTTGTCGGATATAATCGGAAAGTGTGATATCGTATTGCTTTTTAAAAACGGCTGACGCATGTTTTCGGGTGACCCCCATATTTTTCAGATGCAGGTTCAGTTGGGTTTGATCCTGAAAATGCTGATCAATGATTTCTTTTGTTTGGCTGGCTAACGTTTCAATCGGATCATACGAAAAGATATCCGGTCGACATCGTTTACAAGGACGAAAGCCTGCTTCTTTCGCTTCTTTTTGACTGGCAAAGAAACATACGTTTTCTAATTTAGGAACTCTTGATTTGCAGGATGGACGACAATATATCCCTGTTGTTTTCACCCCGTAATAAAATTTACCATCATAGGACGCATCACAATGTATAATGGCCTGCCACATTTCTTCTTGTTTCATATGTATATTGTAATACAACCATAGATGCCATGCTTCCAAAAAGAGCGGATTTCATTTCGAAAAAAGCGAGAAGATCCTCACTTTATTCGGAAATATGACAATTGTTTAATTTTAGATATTGTCCATCCGATACACTTAAATACGTATTCTCTTCAAAATTACCATTCGCAATGATGCTTTCCAATTGATGCGTTGCATCTGCAGATACTTCATAATAACCACCTAAGCCTGTATCTTCTAAATTTTTTGCTTTTTTATCAACAACCAATTGATACTCTCCAGCCGGAAGATCGACCCCCACCTTGAACATTCCTGATTTATGTACATTGATCTTTGGATGATCGCCATATGTATAGATCTTGATTCGACCCACTGTTTTGAGATATTGTCCTTCAGAAACCGATACAATAGCTGCTCGATCTATATTATCATTGGCCAGGATACTTTCAAATTCACCCGAGGCATCTGCATCAATTTCCCAATATCCTTTCCCTTTTAAATAATATTCACCAGCCGGTAAATCACTACCTATTTTATACATTCCACTGCGCCAATATTTGTGTTTCATCGATACTTCCACCATTTGTTCAGTTCTTGCTGACTGTGCATAAATCGGCATACATCCCATGGACAGGATCATCGTTGCACACATCATGATCTTAAATCCCTTTTTCATTTTTTTGTCTCCTTTGTTCGTATAGAACGAACCCCTTTTCTATGATCAATATAGAATGTGACATATCCAAAAAACGGGACTCTTAAAATGTTTTTTAAATTTAAAGCCGGTTTAAGGTATACTTGATACTGTTTCAAGACCAGAAAAGAGGGATATACAATGAAAAAAATTTGGAAAACTATATTTTACATTCCCGTTTTTCTGTTTCGCATTGTTCTGCATTTGATCTGGGGCCTTTTTAAGATTGCCCTTGTTGTATTTATACTTTTGGCAGGTTTTAACCTCTATGCCCAAAATAGTGATTCACAATTGGCGAAATCCATCACATCAACAAGAAATGATATTGTTCGTTATTTGACCAACAACAATACAAACGTAACAACAGATACGTATTCCTATTATACCGGTATCAAATGGCCATCAAATACCGCTACTATTTATATTGGATCAACCAATCAAGCCTTACATTCGGCATATCAAACAGCCATCCAAAATTGGAATGATACGGGTGTATTCACCTTTACCATAACGGATGATGCATCCAATGCAGATATTGTCGCTAGCGATACTTCCGATTCCAATTCAGAAGCAGCTGGTCTTACCGAAACAGAGCGAAATGTATTGACCAATCAAATAACCCATGCAACGATCACATTGAATTCTTATTATTTGATTGAAAACCCATATTATGGCTATACCACAGATCGTATCATCCATACAGCTGAACACGAATTGGGACATGCCATTGGTTTGGATCATGATGATTCTGAAATCTCCGTTATGCAGTCGGCTGGTTCTTATTATGGTATCCAACAAACAGATATCAATAAAGTAGCATCCTTGTATACAACATAAAAAAAAGATGGACTTCTCATCCATCCTTTTTCATGATTCACAATTCAATTTACCATGTATGATCCGACAACCACGCAATTCTGCCATCCTCGGATTTTCTTTGGTGAATGTATAAATTTCTTCACCCGTCAAATTCTGAGGAAAATCAGTCCAGAATTCATAAATGATTTTTCGATCAAAACTAAAAAAATAAGTAACAAAATTTTCTTTCACTGGATACGTATGCCAAATCATTTCATTCGACTTTTCTTTGTAAAAACGAACCATTGGACCGTAACAAGCTTCTGCTTCTTCTATTGTCATATACATACGATTCATTCCTTTCTTCGTATGCATCCTAACAAATGATCTGTCTAAAAAATGTGTCTTGATCGTATTATTGTTTCTTCCTTCATTAAAAAAATCCACCAGATAAACCGATGGATTTTTAGAAATATTATGCACGATCGATATATTGATACATCCAAGCAATGACATCTTCGACATCATCTTCTTCGACTTTTTGAAAAGCAGAATAGGCCGAGCCCACTTTAGCCCCTGGACATAATTCTTTCAAATCATCTTCAATATCTTGTTTGCCAACACCTCCATGTGATAGGAATGGCAAGACGGTCTTACCGGATAGATCCTGTTGTTTCAAGAATGTCGCCAATGGCAAGGCTACTTTTCCACCCCAATTTGGAGTACCTACGAAAATCACATCATACGAAGATACATCAACGGATACAGGTTTATAGGCCACATCAACATTTGCATCCATTTCTTTCCGAACCCGTTTTAATAGTTCTTTATAATTGGTTGGATAGGGATCCTGCGCTTCAATTTCACAAAGATCAGCATCCACGACATGTTGGATCAATTCTGCAGCAGACTTCGTATTACCTGATTGACTATAATATACAATTAAATATTTCTTTGACATACGCATTTCCTCTTTTCACTTATTATAGTATTCAAATTTTGCACATGTGTCTAGGATTTTACTCTTGTTTTATCAGCGAAAAGTTGAATGCGTTCTTTTTCAATATTGACATAAAAGCAATTCATAGAAGTTTCCATGATTATAACAAAAAAGCCCTTTCTATAAAGGGCTTTATTTCCTTTGGTGGAGGTGAGGAGGGTCGAACTCCTGTCTAAGCATCGTCCCACGATATTGCGTTTACAGTTTTTTCTATCTTTATGATCAATGGAACCGGATAGAAACGATTGCTCATTGATGCCATTCTAGAATTTTCATGACAAGCTTAGAATGATCACTTATCTATATCTTCTTAGTATGAACGCGTGTTGCTGACAAAGAAAGCAAAGATCAGTCAACCGGGCTGCAAGGTCTATCTACGACTCAATTAAGCAGCAAAAGCCATGCTTTGGTTTGCACCAAATACATTAGCCAATTTGTTTTTAGCAGTTAAATTTTTTGGTTATAACGCGTTCCTTCGCGACTGTGGCAGTATCCAAACAAATACTCATCGAATACCAAAAATACACCCCCAGAAGGTACTTAATCATACCATTCTAGTATCGATTTTTCAAGGCCTTTTGAATTTCACGTTTGGCATCTCTAGCTTTATTGGCTTCACGCTTATCATGTAAATTCTTTCCTTTGGCTAACGCAATCTCCATTTTCGCCAATCCCTTAGAAAGATATAAAGAAACGGGAACCACCGTATAGCCTTTGATACGTGTGGCTTGATCCAGTTTTAAGATTTCATTTTTATGCAACAACAAACGACGATCCCTATCTTCTTCATGATTGAATCGATTTCCAAATTCATAGGGAGAAATATGCATACCCTTGATAAATGCTTGCCCATTACGAATACTAATATAACTATCTCGTAATTGAACCTTCCCCAAACGAATGCTCTTGATTTCCGTACCCTTTAATTCCAAACCTGCTTCATAACGATCATACAATTCATATTCATGACGCGCTTTTCGATTTTCTACTACTATTTTTCGATTAGTCATTCTGTAACAATCTTTACTCCTTTTACATCCTTCATTACATTCTTAACATATTTTTGCACATATTCTTTCGAAATATCCTGTCCTTCACTTACCGTAACTTCATGTGTCTTTGCCTTTTTATTCGTCCATTCATGAATGGTATACATCTGATAATTGTTATAATTGGAATCATAATATGTGATGGTTGGTGTAAATGCAGCATCACTGACCGTCGCCTTTTTCTTATCATGATCATAGGTCACCTTAAAAGATGCCATACCACCAATCATATTATCATTCGCATTCTGCGCACTTATAAAATTACCCAAAGAATAATAACACAATGTATCTTGTTTATCACTCCGAATCCATTCAACCGGTTCAATCACATGCGGATGGGTACCAATGATCACTTCTACACCTAACGAATTCAATAATTTCGCATACTCTTTTTGCATATTGTTGACATCGGTATGATATTCCGTGCCCCAATGCATGGTAACAATCTGCACATCACTGACCTTATTCAACTTTTTCATATCTTTTTTAATCTTTGTTTTACTGATTTTATTGACCATCCAGGCTGTATCCGGATCATCCGGCTGAGACTCAAATCCATAGGCATAACTTGCCAAACCAACCCGAATTCCATGAATTTTCACAACAGTCGGTGTTTCAGATGCCTTCTTGGTTTGATAAGCACCCGTTACCGTAACATCTTTACAATGTTTTTGGATATAATCCAATTCTGTCTGCACACCCAACGTTCCCCGATCATAGGTATGATTACTGCATAGACTGAACCAATTGAATCCAGCATTCGCAACGGCATCATTAAATTTGGCTGGTCCATTAAACGAAGGATAACCATCCAACCATAAGCCATTCTTTGTGCCCGCACAAATCGTTTCGTAATTGATATAGTTTAAATCCGCTGTTGTATATTTTTTAATTGTTTTATAGAAATCATTGTAGTCGACATCTTTCATAGATTGATCCATGTTGCGAAAAATCACATCATGCAAAAGATTATCCCCTACACCCATGACCGTAAACGAATCCGTGTTGGTACTGGCACTCGTTTTTTTAGATAGAGTCGTGATGGGTTGGACCTGATTCATCAAATATCCAAATACACACATTACTAAAAAGGTTACAAACCAAATTCTCATTAAAACGTTCATACTTCTACATTCCTGCTAAGTGCGATATAAATAATTTTGCTAAACCTAAGAAAATAAAAAAGCCTAAAACATCCGTTGCCGTTGTAACAAATATCGTCGATGAAATAGCTGGATCTGCATGTAACTTCTTTAAACCTAAAGGCACCAAGAAGCCAAATAAACCAGAAACCAATAAATTACCAATCATGGCAATAAAAATAATCAAAGCCAAATAGAAATTTCCATACATAAAATACACAATGATAGCCGTAACAATACCGGTTGCAGCACCATCTACAACACTTAATAGCAATTCTTTGACTAACGCTTGCCAGTTTTCTTTTAAAGAAATCTCTTTTTTTGCCAATTCTCGAACCAAGATGGACATCGTTTGTGTTCCAGCATTACCACCCATTCCTGTTACAATGGTCATGGTAGCGGATAACGCCACCACTTGTTCAATCGTATTTTGGAACATTTTAACCGTAAAGGAAGCTAAAAAAGCTGTCATCAAATTGATCAATAACCAAGGCAATCGCATCCGAATGGATTCTGTTAAAGTACTTGAAAGATCCTCTTCCCGATTGACTCCGGCCATCTGTAACATATCTTCTTCATATTCTTCAACGATAACATCAATGACATCATCGACTGTGATGATACCTAAGATAGCTCCTCGTTTATTGACAACCGGAATGGAAGTTAAATCATATCGCGAAACCAAACGAGCCACTTGTTCCTGATCCACTTCAGGTTGAACGGAAATAACTGAATCATCCATAATCGTTGAAATTCGCTGTGCCTTTTGTGCACCCAACATATTACGAAGATCTACTTCACCAATCAAACGTTTCGTATCATCGATAACAAATAACGTTTCGATAACCTCGGACTTATCTGCAATTTCACGAATACGCTGTAAAGATTGAGCAACCGTCCAGTTGGCTTTAATAGCAATATAGGAAGTGGTCATGATACCACCAGCAGATTCTTCTGGATATTTCAACAATTCTTTAATGATCTTTTGATCACCCGAACGCATTAAATTGATCAATGCTTTCTTTCGGCCAATGGGCAAATCACCAATAATATCGACAATATCATCCTTCTGCATAAAGTTAAATACAGAAAGCAAGCGATGATCATCTATGAAAGAAGATAAACGAAGTCGTAAATCATCATCTGCATCTTCGATCAATTCACTCAAAGGCTCATCCTCTAACCATTGGCAAATCTTTTGAATATCGTCATCATCTAGATTTTCTATAGCTAGTGCTAAATCAACGGGTTCTACATCCACATAGAATGCTAAAAAAGAATCTTGATTTTGCAAGGCATCTTGCAACTTTTCTTGTGTAATTTTCTCCATAGATATCACCTCCACGAATCAATTTTAACACTGAAAAATAACAAAACAAAGCCATAAAGCAATGTACACCAAATGTATACATTTGATTTTATTTTATGAACATTTCTCTTGCATTTATTGATTGAATACGTATAATAAAAAAAGTACAGTCACGAAAGGAAGTATAAAAAATGACAAGAGTTTATAACTTTGCAGCCGGACCCGCTGCCATCCCCGAATGGGTATTAAAAAAGGCCCAAGCCGAAATGTTGGATTATCACGGAAGTGGTATGTCCGTCATGGAGATGTCACACCGATCTGCTGAGTTCAAAGAAATCATAGATAATGCCAAAGCTAGCCTTCGTCGCTTGATGAACATCCCCGAAGACTATGACATTTTATTTTTACAAGGTGGAGGTTCTACGCAATTCTTCATGGTTGCATTGAACTTGTTACAAAATGGTGCTGATATCATCGATACCGGACAGTGGACAAAGAAAGCCATCAAAGAACAAAAGAAAATTGGTTATGTTCATGTTGCAGCTTCTAGTAAAGAAGATAACTACACATATATTCCAAAAATCAAACAAGAAGATTTATATCCAAAAACGGATTATGTTTATATTTGCGAAAACAATACTATTTTTGGAACTAAATATAAACAATTACCACCACACGATGGAAAATTATTAGTTGCCGATTTATCTAGCTGCATCTGCTCAGAACCCGTTGATGTCACAAAATATGATTTGATCTTTGCTGGTGCACAAAAAAATATGGGACCTGCCGGTGTAACCATCGTTATTCTTAAAAAAGAATTATTAGATCGTGCAGATCAAGATAAATTACCAAGCATGTTGTCTTATAAAGTACATGCCGAAAAAGATTCTATGTTCAATACGCCTCCAACTTGGGGCATCTATATGGTTGGCTTAACTTGCCAATGGTTAGAAGAAGTCATTGGTGGCTTGGAAAACATGGAAAAGATCAACCAACGCAAAGCTAAGAAATTATACGACTACATTGACAATTCAAAATTGTATACAAACAATGTCAACAAAGAAGATCGCTCACTTATGAATGTTCCATTTGTGACCGGTGATGATGAATTAGATAAGAAATTCGTTGCTGAAGCAAAAAAAGCTGGTATTGCGAATATCAAAGGCCATCGTTCGGTTGGTGGTATGCGTGCAAGTATCTACAATGCCGTTACCGAAGAAGCTGTAGATTATTTGATTGACTTTATGAAGAAATTCGAAAAGGAGAATGCATAATGTACACGGTCAAACTCTATAACAACATTGCCAAAGCTGGATTGGATCAATTTACCGATCAATACGAAATTGGCGATGATAAAACCAATGAAGATGCCATTGTCGTACGTAGTGCCAATTTACACGATATCGACTATAATCCAAACCTAAAAGCCATTGCCCGTGCTGGAGCTGGTGTCAACAATATCGATATTGAAACATGTACAAAAAAAGGTATTGCCGTATTTAATACCCCAGGTGCCAATGCCAATGCCGTTAAAGAATTAGTCTTTGCCGGCATGTTACTCGCATCTCGTGATATCTACAATGCCATCACATGGGCAAAAAGCCAAACAGACAATCCAAATCTTGCCAAAGATATGGAAAAACAAAAGAAAAAATATGCTGGCCATGAACTAGCTGGTAAAACATTAGGTATCATCGGTGTTGGTGGTGCCATTGGACGTCGAGTAGCCAATGCAGCCCTTCGCTTTGATATGGAAGTACATGGCTACGATCCATATATGACAGTCGATGCCGCATGGAGCTTATCTCGTTGGGTCAAACATGAAAATACGATGGAAGGTGTATTGAAAGACGCTGATTTCGTTACCATCCATATTCCACAAACCCCAGATACCATGAATACCATCAATAAAGAAACAATCAGCCAAATGAAAGATGGTGTGAAAATCTTAAACATGGCACGTGGTGGATTGGTCAATGAAGAAGATATGCTAGAAGCATTAGATTCTGGAAAAGTTGCCGTTTATGTAACTGACTTCCCAACACCAAAACTAGCTGGTCATCCACATTGTATTCCTATTCCTCATTTAGGTGCATCAACATCAGAAAGTGAAGAAAATTGTGCCGTAAATGCAGCCAAAGAAGTTATGGACTACTTGGAACATGGTAATATTGTCAATTCAGTCAACTTGCCTCGATGCGAAATGGAATGGAACCACAATTATCGTGTTTCGGTGATCCATGTCAATAAACCAAGAATGATCAGTAAGATTACAGATAGCTTCTCCGAAACCAACAACATTGAAAACATGATTAATAAATCACGCGGTGATGTTGCCGTTACGATGTTGGATTTAGACAAAGAACCATTAGCGGAATCCCTTCAAAAACTGAAAACACTGGATGGAATTATTCGCGTTACAACATACCATGACTAAATAATTGGATAAAACGCTTGTTTTGAATCAACCGACAATATCTAATGTGTTGCCGGTTTTTCATTTTTGAATCCTTCATTTAAAAGCATACACATCTTTCACTGTTCCATAGAAAAAAATGAATACATCTATTTTTTATTAGCATATTCATTCTACCTATGATTAAATATGGAAGTATGATCAATACATAAAGGAGAGAAGAGAAATGGAGATCATTAATTCAGTTAACAGTTTTGTGAATGATATCGTATGGGGGCCAATCATGATTGTCCTCTTATTAGGAACCGGTATCTTTCTTTCTGTACGTTTGAAATTCCCACAACTATCACGAATCAAAGATATTCGCAAAGTAACTTTGGGACGAATGAAAGAAGACCATCGACGTCAAACCGAACAAGGTACGATTGCCAGTGCCAAAGCCGGACTTGCCTCCATTGCCTGTGTCGTTGGAACGGGAAATATTACTGGTGTTGCTACAGCGGTCGCAACTGGCGGTCCTGGCGCTCTATTTTGGATGTGGTTATCGGCTTTTTTTGGCATGGCAACCAAATTTGCCGAAATTTCATTAGGCTTATATTATCGTGAAAAAAATGAACGTGGCGAATACATTGGTGGAGCCATGTTTTACATCTACAAAGGATTAAAATCCAAATGGATGGCTTATTTCTTTTGTATTATGGCCATTTTTGCCTACATGGTATGTAGCGCCATCGTCGACACCAACAGTATTGTATTAGGCATTCAAGCCCAATGGCATATTCCACCATTGGCATCTGGTATTGTGATGGCTTTCCTAACAGCCATAGTTATTCTAGGTGGAATCACTCGTATTGGTAACGTATGTGAATGGCTAACCCCACTTATGAGTCTAATTTATATCTTCATTGGTACCATGATCGTCATTTTACATTTACCACAATTGCCACATGCATTTGCCTCGATCATCATAGGTGCATTCACACCACAAGGAGCGGCTGGCGGATTTGCCGGAGCAACCGTCATGCAAATTATGACTGTCGGCTTAGCCCGCGGATTAAACTCAAACGAAGCCGGTATGGGATCCAGTCCAACCCTGAACTGTTCTGCCGATGTGGACTATATTGAAAACCAAGGATTTTGGGGCATTGTGGAAGTATTCCTAGATACAATGATCATCAATACAGTAACGGGACTCGTTATTATATTATCGGGAAAATGGGTCAGTGGCATGTCCGGTACAGAATTAGCCATGCATGCATTCTCGACCTTCCTGCCAGGATCCATCGGTAATTATTTCATTTTGATCAGTACGTTCTTGTTTGGTTATAGCTGCTTGATCACTTCAAGCTTCCTATGCGAAGTTTCAGGTGAATTTATTTGGGGCAAAAAAGCAGTTTTACCTATTCGATGGATATGGATTGCCTTCATTGTTGTAGGTTCTGTTGGTGGCTTAGAGTTTGTATGGGATCTAGCCGATACCGCCAATGGCTTGATGGCTATTCCAAACTTAATTGCCTTATTATTGCTCAGTGGCACTTTGGTACGCATATATAAAGAAAAGGTTCCAACTGGTGGAAAGATCAAAGATGAAGACACCAATTTGTGATTTTGTCAAAAACTATCAAGAAAGTGACACATCACGACTACATATGCCTGGTCATAAAGGCCAAAATATTCTTGGTTTTGAAAGCCTGGATATTACAGAAATCAAAGGGGCCGATGCCCTTTATGAAGCCGATGGCATTATTGCTCAAAGTGAAGAAAATGCATCCAAGCTTTTCCATACCGGAAAAACATTGTATTCTGCGGAAGGTTCGAGTCTCAGCATTCGTACCATGATTGCCCTGGCATACAAACGAAAACCATTAAAAACCAGACCTTATATCGTAGCCGGTCGTAATGCCCATAAAGCTTTATTATATGCCTGTGCCCTATTAGATATTGATATTGACTGGATCATGCCTAACGAAGAACAAGTATCCATTTGTTCTGTTGTGGTAACACCGGAACAGGTCAAACAAAAATTCGAACAAGCCGATACTTTGCCCATTGGTCTGTATATCACTAGTCCAGACTATCTTGGCCAAATGAGTGATATCAAAGCACTTGCCGAAGTTTGCAAAGAATATGATGTACCCTTATTAGTCGATAATGCACATGGTGCCTATTTACACTTTTTACCCGAATCCCAACATCCTATCGACCTAGGCGCCTATATGAGTTGCGATTCTGCCCATAAGACCCTTCCTGTCGTAACAGGAGGCTCTTATTTGCACCTTTCCCAGCAAGCCAATCAAGAAGTTGGTCCAATGGCCAAAGCATCCATGATGTTATTTGGGTCAACCAGTCCATCCTATTTGATCTTGCAATCTTTAGATCGATGCAATGCCTATTTAGATACTTCTTTTCGTTCGGAATTAAAAGCTTTAATTCAAAAACTAGATCAATTAAAAGCAGAACTAATACAAGCAAACATTCCGGTTTTACCTTCAGAAAAAACCAAGGTAACGATCCATGCTTCACAAATGGGCATCCATGGCTATGAACTCGCCGAACGATTGCGTGCCCATCATGCCGAACCTGAATTCGCAGATAGTGATTTTCTTGTTTGCATGTTTACCCCACAAAATCGTCCCATCGATTTTAAACGCTTAAAACAAACCCTACTGGAAACACCACACAAACAACCTTTACCATCCACGCAACAAGCTTTGTTCCAGGTAAAGCCAACACGAAAACTTTCGATTCGCCAAGCTATCTTAAGTCGTCAAGCATTCGTCCCCGTAACCGAAGCCATTGGACATATTTGTAGTGAACCATCCGTATCTTGTCCACCTGCAATTCCAATTGCAGTCAGTGGTGAAATCATCACCAAAGAAATGGTGGATGTTCTACAAACCTATGACGTACAAACCATTGCGATCGTTGATGAATAAACCAAAAAGATGCACCCAAAAATGTGCATCTTTTTCTATCTACTCATTTCCCCTTGAAAGCATGAAGACGATAGTGCAAATAATTTTGTGTAAACAGTCCACCCTGCAGAATAATGCATGCTGTTATTTGTATCGTTGATCAAACATATCCACCAGTTCCTTTTGAACCTTGTTGAATCCACGATGTATCCGATTGGAAAATTGTTGGTTATATTCCATGAATTGGGTGCATACAAAACGTTCCAGTGATGCTTCATTGGGAAACTGTTCTTTCTGTTTGATCTTTCGTTTCAATTGCTTGTTCAAGCCTTCGATAAGGTTCGAAGTATAGAGGCTGCATGGATGTCGTTTGAAAATGAAAGCCAACTGAATAGACTGTCCCGGTTCTCACATCGATCCTGTATCTTTGGATATTTATCTTTGTATGTCTCAATAAAATCATCCAATGCTTTATTGGCTTCCTTTGATGTTTTACATTGATATACCGCTTTAAGGGCATCCGCTATTTCCTGCTTATCCTTGTTGCGTACCAGTCGAAGAACATTGCGCTGAATATGTATCCAGCAGGATTGATGCCGGTCATGAGGAAATATCTCAAGGCATCGATCACGAAGGCCCTGCAGTCCATCGCTGACAAATAAAAGGACTTCATGACAGCCTCGCTTATATATGTCTCCTTGTAGTTTTCAGCACATTCGGTCGGATACAGACGGTAATCAAGTACTTCCTTATAGCCTTCCGGAGTGATACCGACCAGAATATGCAGTGCCTCTTTTGAAACGGAATCACGACGTACATTGAGATAGGTAGCATCCATATAGATAACGACATAACGCTTATTCAAGGCTCTTTCATGGAATTCTTTCACATGATCCTCTACCGCTTTCGTCATATTTGAAATCGTTGCCGGTGTATAGGCATGACCATACATTTTCTCGATCAGATCACTGATTTCTGAAGTGATGATTCCTTTGGAATAAAGCTGCAGGATCGTTGTTTCCAGATCATCCGTATTCCGTTTATAAGGTTTGATCGTCTGCGGTTTGAATTCACCATTTCGATCTCTTGGTATTTGAACCTAGATATCACCATAGCGGGTCGTGATGGTACGAACATAGTATCCATTTCTGGAATTGCCCGTATTGTATCCAGCTGTGTCATAAGATTCATAATCAAGGAAGCTGGTTAGTTCTGTTTTCAGAAGGAAATTGACACAGGATTCAATTTCTTAACGAACAATTTCATCAATTGATGAATCGGAGGCTAAAGCTTTGTAGAGTTCTGTGTTAAAATTAGACATGGGAAGTCTCCTTTCGAATTTTTTTGGACACAATTATTCTACAAGGATTGACTTCCTTTTTCTATGCAAACGGAACTC
>NZ_JAXDRQ010000011.1:0-57877 GCF_034090965.1 Absicoccus sp.
TTTATATAAATCTATTTTATTACATAATATATATTATGCGAAGTAATAGATTCGAAAATTGATCCTATTACTAATGTGTTCTCCTTTATGAGAGGAAAGAAATCATATATCTCTTTCCTGTCCTCTTTACAGGGATGAGAATACAAAAGAAAGGACCACAAATGAACATCATAAGATTCCATCTTTCCATCACTTTGTGCCATTCTATATGCAATACATTTGTCCTGCTAATCCACAAATGATTTATCTCTATCTTATTGTCCGTTTCCATTCTTTGCATTTTTTAAAAATATTTATTATTTTATAAGCATTTATTTATCTTCATTTTAAGTTTATCCGGTAACTTATGCATGAGGTGATGATGTGAATAACTGGTCTATTTTCAGTAAATATCGGAATCAGATCTTTGGATTGGCAAGTTTAAGTATTATCGTTTACCATTTGACCAAAGATATTGAAACATATCACATCCATGGAACATGGGCTACATTCAGTTCAGTCTATCAAACATGGATTGGTGCCTGCGGTGTAGATTGGTTTCTATTTTTATCCGGTATGGGTTTGTTTTTTTCATTACATAAAAATCCAAATATTATTTCTTTTTTCAAACGACGCATTCATCGTTTATTGATTCCTTATATTTTAATTGGAATCACATATTGGATACTTTATGACCTTGTTTTGAACCATAGTTCTTTATTGGCATTTATGAGTGATGTTTGTTTTGTAATGATCTTTACCCCTACTCATCATATTCAATTTTGGTATGTTTGTTTTGTGATCGTTGCTTATTGTATGTATCCACTCCTATTTTCTCTGTGCAATGGAAAACATGAATCTCGTAAACTATGGATTGGCTTCGGTTTGATATTGAGTAGTATCTACGTATTGTCTCAATATAACTACTACATGTATTATCATACACATGTTTTCTTTACCCGTTTTATGATTTTTTACATTGGTTGTATATGTGCTCATAAAATCTATCAAAAAGAATCCATTTGTACATTCGATTCATTATTGTTTACCCTGGGCATACCATTAAAGATCTTATATGAAACTTTGCCGTTAGTGTATTCCCCGATCCTTTATCGATTTGTTGAATGTTTCTGGGCACTATCATTATTATATTTGATCATTTATTTTATGAAACATTTAAAAACAAGTCAATTTTTGGAATTTTGTGGGAAATGGTCACTCGAAATCTATATGTTGCATATTTCGTATCGCTTGCTATTTAAGATATTGATTTATGATCAAACCCAAATTCCTTTTGTAGGAGTCCATGCTTTGGTCATCGCATGTACTTTTCTTTCTATTCCTATTTATAACGAGATACAAACGCAATTATTTCACATATATCGTAAAGAAAAATGTATCTTTCCAACTATTTGCGATATATACAAAAACTCTTAAATCCAATTTCATACTAGGCTGTACACATTAAAATCGTATGTAATGAAAACATTCATCCGATATTCATTGTCTGGGTCTTTTCATAAACAGCAGGCACATAGACGATCGCACTTTTCTCATAGTTTTTGCCTTTAAAAGTGATTGGATAGGTAACCTTTCCCCAATGACCATTGCGGATGGAAGAGGCATTTTCTTGGATCGATCATTGCTTCTGTTTATTGGCTTCTACCAGATCGCACAATGAAACATTTTCATTGCGATATCGCGCCGTTGGATTCGGTTGTTCATATCCAAGAACAGGATTCATTTGGATGGCAAGTTTGGACACACATGAATACAAGCTTGACAATTTTCTGGGGTACGCACGGCAGATGATTTTCAAGATGAATACAACCAACCGGACATAACGATGTACAAATACCACAACCAATACCATCCTCGGTAAAGCGAAGTCTGCTCAAATGGTTTCAGACTGATTTGCGACATTGTTCAAATAATTTTGATGTACCTGTCGATTGGAATCCGCCACAACTTCATGATCATTTCGCTTTGTTTGAATGTCTTTACGAATATTCTCAAATTGAACATCCACATGTTTATCCATGGATGTCTGTTGAACCCTTTCAAAAGCTGGTAAAAAATTATCCATTATCAAGATCGTATGAATATAGTTCACTTGTTTATGCACTTGTTCAAATCCTTTTGTGCCAATTCCACCGCATTGGCATGACGATTTCCATATGTTAAAACTCAATATATATCGTTTGCATCAAACGTTGCTCTCTGCATAAAATCTTTGACCATTTTTGGCATTTCATGCCCATATATCGGACTCACTCCTCTTTAAAATGAAGATCTGAATGAATCATTTGTGGAATACTATACGAGTTTTTATCCAATTCTGTTGCTGAAAAAAATGCGTACTGACCTCCCACAATCATATGTATCCTACCGGTCCCATTTCTTCTTTATACAATATTAGATCTGCATACGAGTATTCATTTTTTGTATTGCATAAAAAAATGCCGATATTACTCGACATTTGATCCTATTTTAATTTTTTGTCAAACGGTCATTCAACTTGCCAAACTTCTTGAGCGATTTCTTTGACTAATTTTAATTTTTCCCATTGTTGGTCTTCACTCAATTGATTTCCAATCTCACAAGACGCAAAACCACATTGTGGACTGAGATACAAACGATCCAAAGGAACATATTTGGCCGCTTCATGGATACGAGCAATGACTTCTTCTTTGTTTTCAAGTTTAGGTGATTTGGTCGTCACTAGACCCAATACCACTTTCTTATCATTGGTTACTTTGGCCAATGGCTCAAAGCCACCAGATCGTTCATCATCAAATTCTAAATAATAAGCATTCACATTTTCTTGGCCAAACAACACATCGGCTACGGGATCATAAGCACCACTATTGGCATATGTCGAATGAAAATTACCACGACATACATGTGTATTGATGATCATATCTTTTGGAGCATTCGCAATGACTTGATTATTGATATCTTTATATGTTTTTTGGATATCCAATACACCTTCTGGGCTCACGCCATAGGCTAAATGACCATTTCGATCGGCCATCATGCCCCATGTACAATCATCCAATTGCAAGTTACGACAGCCTGCATTGTAAAGATCTTGAATGAATTTTCCATATCCCGCAACAATATCGGCCACTAGATCTTCATCGGAATCATAATATTTTTCGGTAGCCAAACGGTTAAATGGCATTGTAAATTGAGCTAAAAATTGCGCTGGTGCCGGAATGGTTTGTTTCGCAATCGTTGTTTCATCTTCAAATTGTTTCACAAAGGAAAAATGATCCACAAACGGATGCTTTTTGGAAAGACCAACCTTTCCTGTAATATATGTATCATCAATCATGGCTGCTTCATCATGAAATGGAAGACCGGTCTTCGTTGGTGCGTGACCGATTCCATCAAATGCCCACATAAAGTCTAAATGCCAAGTTGCTCTACGAAATTCTCCATCTGTGATCACATGATAGCCTAGAGATTTGATCTTGGTGATCAATGCCGTGATAGCTTGGTCTTCCACTTCTTTTAATTGATCATAGCTCAACAAGCCTTGGTCAAATTGGGCTCTGGCTGCTTTTAATTTTTCAGGTCGTAGGAAACTTCCTACATAATCATATCGAAAAGGTGTTTGTAACTTACACATATCTTATTCCTCCTATCAATGAAACTATTATATTTTATATTATCTTTTTCGTATAATATGATTAAACTAGTATTTATATAGTTTCAATCTATAGGTCAATTTAAAACGCCTTTCCTTACGCTTTTTTATGGATTCAATTCCTGAAAAAACTCTATTTCTTCTCCAACCGGTCCAATACAAAAGGCCATTCGTAAAGAATAAGGTGGATTGCTTGGAAGATTCACATTATTTGGTCCTTTTGTGATGGGATATCCCGCTTTTCGAACGGCATCTACACATCCATCCACATCATTTGTAGCCAACGCAAAATGACGAATGGTTCCTTGTGGCAGATCATCAATATCTTCTGTAAACACTTCGATGCCACCATTTCCTGTATCAAACGTAGCACAAGGATGTTTGTCATCTCCCCAACTTCTTAAGATGTCTAGACCTAAGGTCGTCACATAAAATTCTTTTACTTTCGTAAATTCTTCTTTATTCTTGCATTTGATGCATACGTGCTCAATTCCTTGAATGAAATCTTTCATGATCCATTTCCTTTCTTTTTTTATCAATGGTACTACTTTTCTCAAAAATCATCTTCATTTGACTAAGAACCCCGTCCTATGAGGAATTTTCAATCATTTTTTTATTCAAAAGATATTGTACATGATGTGAGACAGGGGGCAAATTGGTAAATTTAATATTGGCATTCACAGAAATAAGTCCTATCCGATATCATCGATCTTCTCGTCTGCGACGGAAGCTATGTCCTTTATCTTGATACATATTTAAATCGGCTTTCGTAAGCAGGGCATCAAAATCCGTTACTTTTCCACGAATGTATGCATAGCCGATGGCCATGCTGATGCCATTGATAGTTGCACTATCTCGCATATGCCGAATCAACAAAAGAATATCTCGTTGTTCAAGGTCCTCTGTCACAACAACAAACTCGTCTCCACCCGTTCGAAAAACGCAATCTTCGCCTGCACATTCCATGAGAATTCGCGCGGATTCACGGATCAGCATATCGCCAGCATGATGGCCCTTGGTATCATTTGTATTTTTTAATCCATTCAAATCGATGGAAATCACACCTAATATGCCATCTCCCTGCCATGTTCGGATCCTCTGCTCCAATGCTCGACGGTTTCCCGCACCGGTCAGTAAATCTATTGTACTTTGTCTTTCCAACTCACGTATACTGTTTCGGTTACGAACCATCACGGCAATGAAATCCGTCAATGTTGAATAGATCACGCTGCCTCTACGGAAACTTTCTTCGGATGGGTTGACAACCATCGTAAAGCCTTCTGTCTGATTTTGAAGTAAAAGTTGGCCAGATATAAAGCTTTGCAAGCCATGCATTCTTAGTTTAAAATCTGGATATTCCTTTTGAAAGGCCTTCATATCGTGAACCATGACCAGTCGCTCGGAAACAAATCTTGTATACAATGCACGTAGTTCTGTTCTTGGTATACTTTGCAGTTCTTCCTTCAATGGAATCACACCCGGTTTGGTCCATTCATAGGTAGCACTGACCGTATTGTCATCTCTTTCTTCAAAAATGAGGAACCGCTCTGGCTGCATGTATTCTGCAATACTTGACATTGTCATCTCAATGCCTTTTTCAGGATCTTCCTCTTCCATGCCACGGGATATTGCCTCATTGGCTCGCATCTCCTGATAAAACATCTCACGATCACCCGCTAACGTATCCAAGTACTCATTTATATTAAACGCAAAGGTAACCTTCAGTGTACGCTTTTCCCATATGGTCAAAAACGAACGGATAATCAGATTATCGCCTGTTTTGTGATTCATATGAGATAATGAGAGTGCACGATCCATTCGAAGCATCAAATTGGGACAATTCTTGCATGGCCCGTCATATCCTTCCAACGTCTGATAACAGAAACATCCTTTCAAACTGCATTCCCTGTCCAATCCAACATCATCTCGGGCAGCTTGATTCATATAGACAAGCTCAAACGTTTTGGGATCACTGATGATCACTCGTTCCGGTAAATCATCCAACAACTCCCGACGGACATAGATTCGATCCTCCGTATAAGTTCTTTCTCCATATGCTTCTTTTTCCGCACTATGCAGTCGACGAATCAGAAGTTGAAACATTTCATCAAGACTCATGACTTCAGAACCATAGACAATGGCATGCGTCATCAAAAGATTGATCTGAATACCAAGTTTTCGACACAATGATGGAAAGATTCCAGAAATTGTAGTCAGTTTTTCTTCGATTTGTTCTGCTTTCTCTCTTTGGCTGAAGCAAAGAAAACAACAAATTCCAATTCTTGCGATGGCCCAACCTGGTGTTAATTCTTCTCGAAGTGTTTCGGTAAGTTTTTCCAAAATGACTTTCGCATTCTCACTATTGTCACGCATCAGTTCAGCATACATAGGCACATCAATCAAAAGGCCCACATAATCAAGCTTTTCTATACGATATAGATCCGCATATAACAAGCCGGCTTCAATCGCTCCACGAAAGCTAAGAACGTCCGTTTCCTTATCAACCAATCCTAGATGCAATTCATCATTCTTTTTATCCGAACTTGTTTTATGAACCATACCCAATGTTCCTGCAAACTCCTTATCCAGATACCAGGGGATGCGTGAAATTTGAACTGGTTTGAATCGACCACCTGTCAACATCAACTCTTCCACTTGGGTTGTCGGATTTCCCAAATGAGGCTTCTTTTCTTTATCGGAATGCTTGTCAAGTAAAGGGAAACTGAAACCAATTTCTTCCTCGGATTTACCAATAAAATCGGATGTATCATGAAAATCTTCCATTGTCTGAAGACTTTTGCTGGCACCAAGAATGCGACCTTTCTGATCTTTCCAGTAAAATAAATATGGCGATGTTTCGCAAAGTACACGAAAAAGACTACTCTCTATCCTTGTTTCTAGTTGAATGGTGTCCGTTGTTGATATGCCAAAAGATTGGCAGAAGATTGGAAGTAGAGTGTTTCTATCTCTCTTGCACTCCCATATATCTTCGCGTTCACAAAGCAGAATATTCTTGGTCGCGCTCTTGTAGATCATCAATGTCTCGAACACTGTCCATCGAAAAGTGCCATCTGCTTTTCGGATGCGCAAAAGTTCGGTTTGGACAACACCTTCACTTTTTGTCTTTGTTTCTATATTTGCAGGATCAATAAATGCCGCAAAGCGTGCTCTATCATCTGGATAAACCAGCGTTTCAGAAAAATAAGCCAAAAAATCCTCAATCGATTGAACAGGTTCCGGATTCAATTCCGGATGGTTGGATCGCAGGATCTTAACTTCACCTTTTCCTCGTTCCATCACATAAAAGCCCTCATAGAATTGGAAGATATCACGCAGTGTATTGTCTAAGGTTTTCGCCTGTTGAATGGCTTCGTTGTTGCTGATATTGTAAATATGGGCTTCACCAATCCAGTGCTCTTCATCTCCAGCAATCCAACGAACACTAACCCTCATATATTGTCCATTATCGGCATAGGTCAGGGTTTCCTGGGATCTGGAATGCAACGCTTTTATCAAAAGTTGCTGAAACCTTCCTCGAAATGGATAGCTTGAATCCATAAGATACGCATTGGCTTCGTCCATCCCTTGCGTTCCCGTACTTCTCAATTCTCTTTTGTAGGCATCATTTTCAATAAGAAGTTCAATATTGGTTCCATCAAAACGGAAAAGTGCAGTGGGAGAATCCGAAATCACGTTAACACTTTCGGCAGCATCCATCAAATGAGCTTCCTCCGATTGCTCAAATTGGAGTCCCCTGCCATGATTAAAAGTAAATGTATCATCATATCTCATGGGCTTTCCATAGTAATAGCCCTGAATACGTCCACAACCAATTTTCTTTAAAAAAGAGACCTGCCCCTTTGTTTCGACGCCTTCTGCCAGTGTCTGTACACCCAGCATGCGCGCCATGGTGACCACCGAAGTGATGATTTGTCGACTTCGATCATCAAAATGACTGAAAAAACCCATATCGATTTTGATCACATCAAAATGATAATTGTGAAGCGTATTCAATGAAGAATATTCACTTCCAAAATCATCCATCCAAACTTGATAGCCAGCTTGCTGAAACTGAAAAACGACCTTGGACATGATCATTTTATTTTGGAACATCACTCGCTCCGTAATTTCAAAACAAAGCAATGTTCTTGGAATCTGATACCGCTTTACCATCTTCTCAATGGTATCCAGTGGATTGGCCACATCAAAGTCATATGCCGAAAGGTTCATGGAGACAGGAAGCAATGGTAGACCATTATCCATTCGATCTCGGATCACACGGCAAACTTGCTCCAAAACATACCGATCCAGTCGGTTGATCAACTGTGCATCTTCGAGAACCGGAATAAATACATCTGGAAAAATCATACCTTGTACCGGATCTTCCCAACGTGCTAAAGCTTCATAGCCACTTAATTTCCCCGTAAGGGTTCGAATCACAGGTTGAAAATACACCTTGATATAATGTTTTTCCAATGCCTCACCAAAATGACGTAAGATATATGTTTTTTTGGCAAGCGTTTTTCCCAACGATGATCGATAAATGGCAATACTTCTGTTTCCGTCCGTCTTGATACTGTCACAAGCAATTTTCGCCAAATCGAAAGCATGTCTCAACGTTTCGATTGAATCTTTTTCCGTAGGCTTATAAATACCTACTTTCAACTGGATTCCATCGTCATTGATAAAGCTATTTATTTCTTTACAGACTTGTTCCAATTTTGTCTCTAGATCATCCGATGGCAACAATGCAACAAAATGATCCGCTGTTAGATGCCCAACCAAAGCATTAGGAAAACATCTCGTAATCGCATCTGCGATTTTTTTCAGGCACAAATCGCCTTGTTGCATGCCATATTGTCGATTGTATTCTTTAAAACTGGTCAAGTCGAAACTGACCGGACAAAAAGCGCGGACTTCCGGAAATGATTTTCGCTTTTCTGCCTGTTGGAGTGCCTCCTGGAAGAAATCATGCATCCCTAGAACCCCTGTTTTGTCTTTTGTCTGCAGATCATTTGTGATTTGTTCCGATGGAAACAGCAAGATCACAAACGTTTTTCCAAAAGAAGTTTCCTTGAGCGTGCCCACACCCACGGCTTTGCGAAAATGACCCTTTTGTGTCTGGTAGTGAAAAGAAAGCGTAAAATGAGCCGGATTTACACAAGCAATCTCTGATAGCGGCTTGTAATCCTTTTCTTCCATCAGATTCTGATATTTTGACGAGCAAAATTGTAAAAACGTATCCACATCTTCACATTCAAAAAGAGATGCAGCTTTCTCGTTTGCGAAAACGATCTCCTCCGTTTCATTCGCAAGGACAAAACAAACCGCTCCTTCAATTAAATCAAAATATTGTTCGTATTCTGTACGCAGTTGCTGCTGCTTAGGTACCATATTTTTTGTCTTATCCATGCCAATCACTCCTAGTTGGTCTATTTCTATTGATCAATGAAAACCATTTTCTACTAATATACCTTACACATATTAAAATTTCCATTTTTATTTTCCTTCGTTAAATCTTTAATTCAATCAATGGACAAACCAAAAATCATGGGCATTTTATTTGATTGTATGCTTATTTTTTTATAAATGGTTTTGTACCCAAAATATTTGTATCCTCACAGATAGCGACAATCTCGTACAAAAAATGCTGATGATTGCATCAACACGCTCCTTAGTGATCATAGACCATATGATCAAAACGTTTCATCGCAATGATGCCCATGCCTATGATCCATACAATAATACCAGTCAAGGTAAAAAACAATGGCAGACTCAACGTCTGTGGAGTCATGATGGCACGAATGGCTTCATGGATCCAAGTCAACGGATCAATCAAGGTAATGATTTGCATGATCGGTAAGGTCGCCAATTGATTCCAAGTATAAAAGATACTTCCAAGAAATACCACGGGCATCAAGAAACCAGGAAACATAGACGCAATTTGACTGGATTAACGATGGTTCCAACAAGTAAACCACCGGCGTTTTGATGACTCTGATATCACGATGACCAAGATGGATAATCATATTTTCATAGAGATCATGAATCAATGGGCGTGTTGTGAAGGGAATGACTTGATCGGGTTCTACCTGGTAGAGATGATTGGCCATATCCATCATCACCTGCACATATTGTTTCCGATCCCTTTCGGTTACCGATAATGCCAATTCTTGATCATTGGGGTGCATCCATACTTCATGAAAAAAACCCATTCCTAACGCATGATCTAGATGACCATGACTCAATGGGCTTTTGGGTCAATGATGGACCAATGCCAGAAGATCAAACGTTCTCGTGCCTGTATCGATCAAAAGAGCCGATTCATCACCTTCTATATGATATGCGATTTCCGTTATAACTTCATTTTGCATTGTTAAAACTACCTCCTATCCAAACATGTTTTCTTATCACTACAGAGTCCGATTTTATCGTAATATACGTTTTCTGATTTTCCATGCTTTGCTTAAAAAAAAAGACACATCGTGCCTTTTAATGTCCATGGGGAATCTGTTCCAAGGAATCCAAATTATGATCTTCTTTGATGAATTGACTCAATAAAATAGCTAAGGGAATCAAAGTGATCCAAATGGCTTTTCCAAGATATAAGTGACAGAAAACTGTACCAATCGTAGCTCCCGACAAGAAACAGACAAGCATACGGATATGTTTGAACAATTTCTCGCGATGACTTGTATCTTTTCCCTTGATCTCTTTCGCAAGGCCAATGCCAATCTGACGAATATGATTGGTCGCAAATGTTGTGGCCATGGGTGTTCCTTGTGCTTGTCGAAAGGTATTATATTGCATTGAAGCAATAAAATTAATGGCTACTTGTGAGATTTGTACAGGTGCACTCTCCGGAATGAATCCCAACCCCAAAACAACCAACATTTCGATGAACAACAATAAAGTATCCCAACGAATCGAAAGTGTATGTTTGATAGGATTTGGCAATAGTTCCGAAACCAAAGATCCCAACATATATGCACCAATCGGAATGACATAGTATAATCCATGACGGATATTACCGGATCCCAATGCCATGCCCATCAAAACAACATTCCCTGTTTGTGCATTACAAAAAACATTACCTCGCAATACATACGTAAAGGCACCATAATATCCAGAAATGAGGATTAGCGAATAAAAAACCCAATTTTTTTCACACATCAAATACTCTTCTGATTTCATTGATTCTTTTCACCCCGCATGAAATATCCTATCATATTTTATTTTCTTTGCGTTTCTTTTTTTTAAAGATACATCCAAGGATCAAACCTATCAACATAGGGTAGAGCCAACCAAAACCAATTTGAAATAAAGGAATATGTGCATTCGCATAGGTGATCCATCCAAATGAAAAGGGTAAGGTCCGGATGCATTCAATCAAAGAACCAATCAAAGTTCCGCTCATGGTCCATCGTGCAACGACTTTCGATGTTCGAGTTAAAGAGAGCAACACCAACATAATGGCTAAAGGATATAACAACATTAAAATAGGGACCGAATATTGAATAATGGTGTCCAATCCCAAATTCGCAATCAACAACATACAACCGCTAAAGAAGAAAACCCATTGTTTGTAGGAAATGGATGGAAACATCTCATGAAAGGTCGTTGAAAAACTGGTTGCTAATCCAATATCTGTTTTCAGGCAAGCAAATAACACAATGGTTGCCAAAAGGATCATTCCTTGTTGAGAAAAAAAGTGAACCGCAATATGAGATAATACGATGCCTCCATTGCCGGCTAAAGTGGAATATCCTAGGCTATATGCGCCAACCACAGCCGTTAAGATGTAGATGATGGCCATCATCACCGAACACAAGATACCTGCTTTTAAGGTATTGTTCGCTATTGCTTTCGGATCGGTGATCCCATATTGTTGAATGACCTGAACTACAATAATACCAAATGCCAATCCAGCCAAAACGTCCATCGTATTATATCCGTTTAAGATGCCTTGCATCATCGGCGCCGTGGCATACAGTTTAGTGGAAGGATGTAATGGATAAGGATGCGATAAAGCCTGAATTAAAAGAATGGATAGGATGAACAAAAATAATGGATTTAATAATTTACCGATGCAATCCATAATTTTACCGGGACGAAGACTAAACCAAAGCATGACTCCGGTAAAGAGCAAAGAAAATAGAAACAGAGCCAATTGTGGTGATATCCGATAGGTAAATAAAGTATTGAATCCCATTTCAAACGGGACCGTTACACAGCGTGGTGCTGCAAAAAAAGGCCCAATCGTCAAATACAAAAGACAAGTAAACAAGAAGCCAAATCGAGGATGGATTCGTGAACTCAGATCCAATAGACCATGACTACCAGTGATTCCAAGTGAAGCAACCGCCAACAAGGGCATTCCAACGCCTGTGATTAAAAAACCAATTACAGCGGGTACGATATGCGTTCCCGATTGCTGGCCTAGATATGCAGGAAAGATCAAATTTCCTGCACCAAAAAACAATCCAAACAACATGCTGGATAATGTGATCATTTCTTTTTTTGTCAAATGTTTTTTCATTCCTGCCTCCATGAAAAAATGGACCAATTCTGATCCATTTTATTCTTCGATCATAGTACAGTTTGAATCCAAGTCAGATTGCCACTCATTTCATACTTGCCATCTTGTGCCGGGATAAAAACCGAATCTCCTTTTCGTAAAGGAAGGACTTGATCATCATAGGATAGGGCCCCTTGTCCATCCAATATGGTAAGACCTTGAAAACTCATTTTTGTGACGGTTTCCGTATAGGTTGTATCCACATGATATTTTGTACAAGTAAAATAATTATTTTTGGTTAAAACTTGTTCTGTATACCCATTCTTCTGGATCAAAGGTCCGTCTGCTTCTCCATTTTTACCAGATGGCGTTAAATTAGAAACATCGACAGCTTTATCAATATGCAATTGGCGTGGCTTGCCATCTTTACCAACCCGTCCAAAATCATAAACACGATAAGTTGAATTGGACGATTGTTGAATTTCAGCAATCATTAATCCGGCACCAATCGCATGGATCGTTCCGGCTTGAATAAAGAAACAATCCCCTTTTTTGACATGTACTTTATTCAAATAATCACAAATCGTATCAT
Source organism: Absicoccus sp. (assembly GCF_034090965.1). Taxonomy (NCBI): domain Bacteria; kingdom Bacillati; phylum Bacillota; class Erysipelotrichia; order Erysipelotrichales; family Erysipelotrichaceae; genus Absicoccus; species Absicoccus sp. Next base: position 12,742 of record NZ_JAXDRQ010000011.1, read on the forward strand.
CTTGAATATGCGCTCGATATTCTTCTTTTGTCATTGGTTCTTTTACACCATAATATAAGAAAGAATCTGGATCTGCTTCCATGACATACCAAAATTCATTTTTGCCAGGTTCATGTTCATGTTCCCATGCATACGTATCATCCGGATGCACTTGTATGCTCAATGGTTGTTTCGCATCAATAAATTTGATTAAGATAGGAAATGTTGCATCCTTGGCTGCTTTTGTGCCCCACAGATCTTTTGCATGTTGATCAATATAATCTTTAAACAACATACCATCGTAGGCACCCCCAACAATGGTACTGCTCCCATCTTTATGAGCCGATAATTCCCACGATTCAGCCACCGGATCACAATCTGCTTTCTTATCATATTCATCAATTAAGCGACGACCACCCCAAAGATAATCTTTGAATGCGGGTCTTAATTGTATTACTTCCATAAAAGAATCCTCCTAAAACATTATAGAAATAAACATGCAGAAAAACAAGCAAATCCTGAATGCATGGCACCTTGTTTCCATATAGCCAATTCATGATAGGCTTTTTCGATTGCATGAGGCATCGTTTTGGCTTTTGACATGCATCCAGGCAAACCATCAAAATACACGATAAAACCACCGGTATAAGGATCTTCTTTGATGATCAAATTATATTCCATTCTTATCACCTCTACAGGTATCCTATCGTTTTATTTGACATTCTTACTGTCATAAAAAAAGAAGTAGCGAACTACTTCTCATTACATTTATTTTTTAAGGTTTGTGATGGACGAAATTTTGGTAATTTTGAAGAATGAATCATCATTTTTTCTTTCGTAATCGGATTGATTCCCATTCGTTCTTTACGATGAAAAATTTCAAACTTTCCAAAAGACGTAATATCCACATTGCCATCATCTTGTAATGCTTCACTCATTTCATCAAAAATGATATTGACCGCCTTCAATCCATCGGCTTTTGAAAGATTCAATTGCGTCGAAACACTCTGTGCAAGAGAATCCTTATTTACAAATTTACTCATCGAAACTCCTCTTTCAAATCGCGCAACATCAAACTATCTGCACACGTATCTGGTTTTTTATGATTATATAGAATTTGGTACACTTCCTCACAAATCGGCATAGAGATATGATTTTTTTCAGCCACACGATGTACGATCTTAGCGGTACGAACACCCTCTACCGTTTTGGTATTGTTGGCCCAAAAGTTCTCCACGGTATTTTCCTGACCAATTTGATATCCACACTCAAAATTTCGTGAATGCTTGCTAGTACAAGTTACGATCAAATCACCAATTCCGGTCAATCCCATAAACGTTCGTTCTTGTCCACCAAAGAAGGTACCATAACGAACCATTTCTTGAAGACCACGGGTAATCAAAGCAGCTCGCGTATTGTCTTGATAGCCAAGGCCCGATAAGATACCTGACGCAATGGCCATGACATTTTTTAATGCTGCACCCAGTTCACTACCAATTTCATCCGATCCTGTATAAATACGAAAATACCGATTCGAAAACAATGTTTGTACTTTTCGTGCATCTTCGATCTTTAAACTGATGGCATCAATGGTCGTCAACTGACGAATCACTACTTCTTCGGCATGGGAAGGTCCAATCAAAGAGACGACCGAACTCAATTTTTCCAAAGATATCGATCGACGAATGACATCGCTCATTCTCTCATTTGTTTCGGGATGAAAGCCTTTAGAAACATTGATCACGATCGTATTGGGTTTTAAATACTCGTTGATTTTCTTACACATATCCTCGATTGCAATGGTAGGGACAGCTAATAATACAAAATCCACACCGGCTACGACCGACAAATCACGAGTTGCTGTCAATAATGGATTTAATTCTGTCTCTTTGAAATATTTCGTATTGTGATGATTTTCATTGATATCACTGACTTCCGCTTCATTACGGCCATATACGATCACATCTTGTTGATTATCTGCCAATACTTGTCCTAAGGCTGTTCCCCAACTACCACTACCTATAATAACTGTTCGCATATCTACCTCTTATGTTCTAGCACGTGCCAAAATCTTGATGGGCGTGCCTGTAAACAAAAATGCTTCCCGCAATTTGTTTTCAATATATCGTTGATAACTAAAGTGCAATAATTCTGGATCATTCACAAACAAAACAATGGTTGGTGGTTCGACTGCGACTTGTGAGGCATAATAAATCTTCAGCTGACGGCCATTATGCGGCTTAGGTGGATTTAACATCTGCGCATCTAAGATGACATCATTCAATACATTGGTAGGGATCCTTAAGCAGCAAGCATCATGCACTTCATTGATCAAAGGAAGTAATTGATTGACCTTGCTATGGGTCTTTGCTGAAACAAAGACAATGGGAGCATAATCCAAATACAAAAATTGATTGCGAATCTTCGTTTCAATTTCGTGCATGGTTTTCTCGTTTTTATCGACCGTATCCCATTTATTATAGACAATAATGACACCTTTTCCTGCATCATGAGCCAATCCAGCCACGTGTTTATCTTGTTCTCGAATGCCTTTTTCGCCATCAATCAAGAATAAAGCCACATCCGAACGATCGATGGCTTGTAAAGCACGTAATAAAGAATATTTTTCGATATTTTCATAAATCTTACCGCGCTTGCGAATACCCGCTGTATCAATGATGATATACTCTTGACCATCATATTTAAAAGGTGTATCGATGGCATCTCGCGTCGTTCCTTCGACATTGGATACAATGACACGTTGTTCTTGTAATATAGCATTGACCAAAGAACTCTTGCCAACATTGGGCTGACCAATAACACAAAAAGAAGTGATTCCATCATAGGAACGCATTTGCTTTTCGGGCAATAATTCCATAATTTTATCCAAGAGATCCCCAATCCCAATGCCATGGGCTCCCGATAAGACCATTGGATCACCCAGGCCCAATTGATAAAAATCATATTGCATCATCTGCAGGGTTTCATTATCCGATTTATTCACAGCTAAGATCACTGGTTTTTGGGCTTTTTGTAGCTTTCTTGCAATCAAAGCATCATCCGAGGTCACACCTTCTTTAGCGCTTGTTAAAAATACGATCACATCGGCTTCTTCAATCGCAATATCCACTTGCATATTGATTTCATCACCGAATGCCTGATTCTCTAATTGAATACCGCCGGTATCAATCAAACGAAATGATTGTGTCAACCATTCCACTTCACCATAGATACGATCACGAGTTACCCCCGGTGTATCATCGACAATGCTTTTTCGTTGACCAATCAAGCGATTAAAAACCGTTGATTTTCCCACATTGGGACGACCAACAATGGCGACTGTTCCACGTAACATAGCGAATCTCCTTTCTATTTATCGATTGGTATCAATTGTAAGATTGCTTCAACAACTTGTTGAATATTCATCTGTGAAGTATCAATTTCCGTTGCATCGTCTGCTTTTTTCAGTGGACCAATGGTTCGATGGCTATCTTGATAATCTCTTTGTTCAATATCATGTAAGATCTCATCATAATTGGCATCAATGCCTTGACTTCTATATTCTTTATATCGACGATCTGCACGAGCAGATGGACTGGCTGACATAAAAATTTTCACTTCGGCATCTGGTAATACCACGGTACAAATGTCACGACCATCCAAAATATATCCTTTTTCTTTGGCTATTTCTTGTTGTAAGGCAACCATTTTTTTACGAACGGGTTCTAAAGCAGCCACTTTCGAAGTTGCCATGGAAATTTCATTGGTACGAATCGCCTTCGAAACATCCATATCATTTAAATACACTTTTTTGTGATCAAAACGAATATGAATGTCAGCTAAAGCCTGATTGAGAGCATCTGGATCGTGGACATCCACTTGATGTGAAACCAAGTAATAAGCAACACAACGATACATAGCACCCGTATCCAAATGAATCATATGTAGTTTTTCAGCAACAATATCAGCAATTGTACTTTTTCCTACACCACTGGTTCCATCAATCGCAATATTTATTTTTTGATCCATGTTAAGCACCTAAATTTTTCATCATCATATAGGTTGCTCCAATGGCAATCGCCAACAAAATAACAAGAATAATCAATACTACATTCAAGATCGTACCGGTTCGATTTTTCGCTTTTGGTTTTGGCTCCTTAACCGGCATTTGTTTCTTGGCCTTTTTCTTCTTTTTAGCTTTCTTTGGCTTTTGTTTTGGCTTTTCTACCGGTTTTTCCTCAACCGCAACAGAATCTGAAACTTCTTCTGGACGGGTAATGGTTTCTTCATCCTCTTCATAAGCATCTGAACTATCTAGATCGTCATCATCAAAATCAAAATCATCATGTGTCAATACGATCTTTTCTTTGGTTGTTTCTTTGACGGTTTCTGGTTTGGGTTCTTCGATTGGTGTATCTACCACAGGATGTACAGGCAATGGCTCATCACGCATAGGTAAAATATCGGTACCATCTTCATAGTCAACTGTATTTTGTTTTGGTTTTTCATCGACCTTTTCCTGAATCTTTGAAATAGGTAGTTCCATGGTCGATCCCAGCTCTTCTTCTTGTTGCTCCATGGGCATAAAATGCTCATTGCGATGCATGGCTTGCGTACCATCCAATTGTTTTAAGATATTGATTTGGGTATCATCCGATACCGTATTGCCATTTTCAATATTGTATTGTTTGACCTCATCAAACAAATGATCCATCACTGGACTGGTTGGTAATTCTTGTGTGACCGTATGCAAATTTTCTTCTCTTTTTCTTTGTGGTTGATCTGCATGCGATAAGGTTTGATTGACCGAAGCAACACGACTCAATCGTTCTAAATTTTTATTTGTCGAAGGTTGTTGCGTTTGTGTCGTTTCACGATCTAACGATTCCCGCAATCCTTGATAACGTTTCATTCTTGAATATTTAGCCATAATGACCTCCCGATTTCATCCTATTAATTATACGAAAAAAATAACTATATATAAAGGAAAAAAGCCTTTTTTCAAGGCTTCTAGCGAACAGTCGTTCCTTCCACGATTGGTGCATATTGCATCGCAACCGATTTCATTCCCGCATGTGCATTGATGACTGGTGATAAAACATCTTCTTGCCAAACGGCCGTTGGAAAATACTTTTTCAACTCTTGTCGAGCCACTTCTTTTCCTTCAGGATTGCGTGAATCCATCAAAAAGAAAACATACTTATCCGGATCATCCACATCTTCGCAACAAAACTTAACAGCTGTCTTGACCGATTTTGTCATCGTTCGAACTTTCGCTCGCATTCCTACTTTTCCTTGGGTGCGATACGAAACTTCACAAATCGGTTTGATTTGCAGCATACCCGCAAATTTCGCTGCAAACGGTGTCAATCGACCACCCTTAGCTAAATGATTCAGATCATAGGGTTCTAAATATCCTTTGGATTTTTCGATGGAAACATTTAAACGACGCACGATCTCATCAGGATCTACCCCTTTTTCAACAAGCTCTCTGGCAGCTTTCGCCCAATATCCCTCAACCGCTAATGTTGTATAGGTATCCATCGTATGTACTTTTATACCATATTCACGTCCTGTGGATTCAACCAAAGCACGAGTCCCAGATAGTCCTGGTGACATATGAACAGCAACAACATCCGTGACACCATCTTTGACATATTGTTCAAATAAAGCGCGGGCACGAGCTGGTTTTGGCTGACTTGTCATCGCATACGCTCCCGTATCCATGATATCAAATAAGCCTTCTGTCGTGATATCGATACCATCATCATAGGTTTTGTCCCCTATGTATATTTGCATAGGCAAAATATCAATATCATATTGTTTTCCTTGTTCCTGTGTCAAACAGCCGCCACTTTCGGTTACAACGCGAACTTTCATACTTCTTCTTTCCCTTCTTTATTTTCATGATCACTTTTTTTATGTGCACATACATAAATAATTCCACCAACGAAACCACCTAAAGTGTTATAGAAGATATCAGATAACTGAAATGAGCCCAATTTCAATAATAGCTGTAAAAATTCAATACATATAGAAAACAAAAAAGAATATGTGATGGAATGAACTAAGATCCAACGAGCCTTATATTCTTTCATTTGGGAGATCATCCAAAAATATAAAATCGTAAATGGAATAAACAAAATAAAGTTTTCAATACCTTCTGTTTGGATATGACCTTCACTATCATACAAGCTCCAAATACCCAATACATTATTCAATGGATCGACCCATAATTGTCGACATAATAAGGTACGGAATAAGATCATAGCACAATAAAAAGCAAAATAGAAAACATACCGATAACTTTTATGTTTTTGAAAATTGGTTAAGAAAATCTTAATTGCTCGTTTGAATCCCCCGTTTTGTTGAGCAAACATATATAAAAACATAAATAAAAAAGCAAATACCAATGCACTGAAAAATTCTTGGTATAAACTTGCCAAAACATTGGTAAGAACATTACTAAAAATTTGCATTCTATATCCCCCGTGGTGCTATCTTATCATTATTTACATCAAAAAAAAAGAGGTCATGCATGACCTCAATTATTTTGCACGACCCGAATACTTACCATCTGATGTATTGATGACGATCATTTCATCTTGATTGATAAACAAAGGCACTTTTACTTGTAAGCCTGTTTCCAAAACCGCATTTTTCAATGCAGATGTAGCTGTATCACCTTTGACAGCAGGTTCAGCTTCCACAACTTGTAAGGTTACTTTATCTGGTAATTGAACCCCTAAGATCTCCCCTTCATAACTTGTGATATTGACGATATCTTCTGGTTTCATGAATTGACGCTCCCAAGTTAAACGATCCTTTGGAATTTCAATTTGATCATAGGTTTCATTGTCCATGAAGACCAAAGAATCTTCTGTATCATATAAATATTGCATCTCGCGCTTTTCGATTTCGGCTGGTTGTACCTTTTCGCCACCACCCCAAGATAATTCAACATTGCTGCCAGTACGTAAATTACGTACCTTTGCCTTAACGACCATTGCACTACGAGCTGTTTTGTTTTGAGATGTATCTAATACAACATAAATGTCATTATCTACCGCAATTGTTTGTCCGGGTTTCAAATCATTTGAACTAATCATATTCTTTTCTCCTTAACCTTTTCCATTGTATAAAATACGTTTTATTTGTCAACTCAAACCTTTCATGCAAAGTAAAAGACGTCCAAAGACGTCTTTTACAATACCGAAAGGAATCGATATGAATAAATATCCCACATACGTTAAGGAAGGATGCGTCGCATGTGAGCATTTGAGATTGAGCCTGATCTCAAACTTTATCCATTCACATAATACATTATTTTTTAAAAAATGTAAACACTTACACTAGAAATAAATAAAATATACTTAAAAAATCATAGGTGGAATGCTACAGCTGCCGCTTCTTCGGTTGCCTTGTTGGCTTGTCCAGCTTGTGAAGCATCACCAATCACATAAACTTCTGGACATAGATCTTTTATCTCGGCTTCCAGTGGATTATAGGATTTGGATCCCATCGCAATGATGATACTATCAAAGCCAGTCGCTTCTTTTTCTTTATGATCCTGTTCATAGACAAGGCCATCCTTTGTGAACTTTTTAATGGTAGCTCCTAAAATATAGGCGGTATCATTGGAATCAAGACGTGCTTTTAAGTGTGTGCCCACACCTAATACACCATAATTGATGGTAGGAATCTGATCGATGATGGTACTATGACGACCGGCCCGCTCTCTTAAGAAATCGGCACATTCCAATCCAACCAAACCACCACCGACGATCAATACATTGTGACCGACACGAACTTTACCCTCAATGACATCATTGGCCATAAAGACATGTTCACCATCAATGCCTTCAATTGGTGGTTTTGACTGTTTTGCACCTGTCGCTAACACAACCGCATCAGGATGTAAATCGGCAATCAATTCTTTTGTAGCTGTGGTATTGGTCATATATTCAACGCCTTGTTTCTTTCCTTCTTGGATCCAGAAACGCAATGGATTGGCCAATAAAGATTTAGCTGGTGGCAATGCGGCAATGCGGAATTGACCACCCAATTTTTCTTGTGCTTCAATGACCTTCACTTGATGTCCTTTTTTGCTGGCAACATAGGCTGTATACAAGCCAGCTGGACCAGAACCAACCACAACCACATTTTTCGGATGATCCACTGGATCAAATGTATATTCTGCTTCATGTCCTACACGTGGATTGACCAAACAACAAGCTTGTAAATGATTGGGATCCGTCATATATCCCATACAAGATTGTAAACAGTTGATACAAGGAGAAATTTCAGATATTCTTCCCTCCTTCGTTTTATTCGGAAATTCAGGGTCAGCTAAAGATTGTCTGGAGATGGATACAAAATCGGCTTTGCCTGTTTCCAAGATATCTTCGGCAATTTCTGGGGTATTGATACGATCAATCGCAATCACCGGAATATGTACACTTTCACGAATGGCTTTGGCATTGTTTGCATTAAATCCCATCGGTTCATCTTCTGGTGCGGACATCCAATCTAAAGATGCATAGGTACAAATTGTCACTTCGATGGCATCATATCCAGCTTCCTCGAAATATTTCGCAAAAATCTTGGTATCGGAAATCGTCATTCCTCCAGGTACTTTTTCTTCACCCGACAATTTTATGATGACAGGATAGTCGTCTCCACATTTGCGTTTGACATCCTTGCAGATTTCACACGCAAAACGAGCACGGTTTTCTAAACTACCACCAAATTCATCAAATCGTCGATTGGTAAATTGAGATAAAAATTGCTGGACTAAATAGCCATGGCCAGCATGAACTTCCACACCATCAAAGCCTGCTTTTTTTGCTCGCAAAGCAGCATCACCAAACATATGGATATTATCCCAAACTTCTTCTGTCGTGAGTTCATGGGGCACTTCATCAAAGATTGGACAAGCTAATGGAGAAGGGGCAGATACTTCATGTCCTAATATGGTTTTTGTATATTGTCTTCCTGGTTGATGCAATTGTGGAAATACACAAGCTCCCTGCTGATGGATCGCATCGGTGACTTCCTTCCAAGCTGCAATATGCTTATCATCACCTAACGAAGGCTCAAATGGTGTACAAAATTCACTATCCTGTACACGTGTGACCTCAGTGATGATCAAACCATATCCCCCTTTGGCACGTGCTTCATAATAGGCTTTTGTTCGTGCAGTCGGGGTACCACCCAATTCAGCAAAACCAACACCCATGGCTCCCATCACAAAACGGTTTTTTAACTGTAAAGAACCAATTTGACCGGGTTCAAATAATTTGTCAAAATTCATTTTTATACCTCCTGTTGATTGAACTATACCTATTTTAATATTCTTGTTATTTTTTTCACATGTCAAAACAAACGAATTGTTCTATAATATTTGTGCAATTTGCACAAACGAAAGGAATAAAATTCTATGCTCGAAAAAGAAAAGATTGCCTTATTTGATATGGTGACTGCCGATTTAAGTTTTTCTTCTTTGATTGAAAATATTCAAAAAAAGATATTTGATAATCCCATCATGATCACAAATACCTATTTTAAAGTGATTGCCATGAGCACCGATACCGATTTTAATGACGATGTCTGGAATTATGCGAAAAAGTATCATTGCTGTTCAAAAGAATCCATTCTTTCCTTTCGAGAAGATTCTGCATCCAAACGATTGTTTTCTCAAAACAAATCCTTTTTATATAAAACAAATCTAGGAAAGAATATTCCACGGATCTTAGGTCGGATAGCTAAAAATGATGTTGTATATGGCTATATTATTATTTTTGAGATCAATCATAAACTGGAAGACATCGATATACAAAAATCAAATTTGGTATGCAAGGTCTTGAGCCCTCTGCTTGATGGCAAAACAACGAACGATTCCATTTACAATTCACGTAGAGAATACTTTTATTTGAACTTATTGCATATCAACGAAAACAATAAATTAGAGATTGAAAATGAGATTCTTCAATTTCAATGGGATTTTAAAAGTTATTTTCAAGTGTTATCCATCATTTGTCCAACGGATAAAAGCCACTATATTTATTTAAGCAATGAAATCAATAAGATTGCACAAGATGTCACTTCTTTTATCTATGCAGATCAGATTTTGACCGTGCTTAATTTTAATGATGAAAATATAAAAAACACGTACATCAAACAAATTCAACAACTTCTGATCGACTTTCCAGTAAAAATCGGAATCAGTCGAACCTTTTATGATTTATCCGAGCTCAAAGTATATTTTCATCAAGCCCTACGTGCTCGAGAACTTGGTGTATTGATCCATAAAAATGAAATCCTGTATCCATTTTATCAATATGAATATTATGATATGATCGCACATTATCCATCAAAAGAATGGCCTTCTTTGATATGTAACGAATATCATTTATTAAAAACATATGATACGGTCAATCACACACAACTCCTACAAACTTGTATTACCTATTTTTTAACTGGATCCAAGGTATCAAAAGCCGCACAAGAATTGGGAATTCATAGAAATACTTTGTTATATCGTTTATCCACGATTGAAGAAATCATCCATAAAAACAGCAGTAATGTTAAAGTATTAGATCTAATTTATCATTCCCGTTTGATCGATCAACTGATGCAAGTTCAGGATAGCAGCATCTATGACCCGGATTCTTAGAAAGTTTCAAAAAAAGAAGTAGAGGAAAAATTCCTCTACTCCGTTTCAATCAATCCATAATCGCCATCTTTACGTTTATAGACAACCGCAATTTTTTCTGTTTCATCATCGGTATAAATGAAGAAATCATGTCCTAATAATTCCATTTTCATAATGGCTTCATCTAAGCTCATTTCTTGCGGTTCAATGGATTTTGTCTTGACGACTTCATCGATATCGTCTTGTCCAGATTCTTCTTCATCAAGGAATGCCTCTGCTAAAGATAATCGATTCTTTCTTTGCAGACGTGTTTTTTGACGACGAATCTGATCTTCTAGTTTGTCAATGGCTAAATCAATGGCAGCATACAAATCATCATCTACAACTTCAGCACGTAATATTGCATATTTTGTTGGAATCGTGACCTCGATTTTCTGGCCAACCGGATAGGTCCGAATCAACACTTTGGCAGTGACGTTATCGTCGATCAAGAAATACTTCGTCAAGTGATCCAGCTTTTTGTTGACCTTTTCGGCAATAGCCGGTGTAACCTTCACGTTTTTTCCTACAATATTAACTTTCATAATAACACCTCCCAAAGTTGCTATTGTTTCTACAAAAAGTATACCATATTTCATTGGGTATGACCACATTCTAGCTTCCCAAGCTTAATCCAACGTTAAACCCTTGCATCTTTCATCTTTTTATTTCGTACTAGATTCATTCCATCATAGTTGCTATAGTGGAATAGCTAAAAACTTATGGTCTTATCTGTTATTGGATCCAATCATCCATATAAAGAGCAATAAAAGGAGGACATCATGAACAATCCGTATCCCTATTCCGATGACAATAAGCGTTACCAAACGATGAATTATTACTTTAAACATGCCTATCGACATAAAGTAGCCAAAGTTCCCTTAAATGCAGGATTTACCTGTCCCAATCGAGATGGTACAAAAGGAATGGGTGGTTGTACGTTTTGTTCGGCTTTGGGTTCTGGAGACAGTATTCTTCATTTTCAAGATACTCTTTCGATTCAATACCAAACGGGTCTAGAGCGCATGCGACAAAAATGGCCCCATTGTTTAGGTTTTGCCTATTTCCAATCCTTTTCCAATACGTATGCACCATTGGATGTTTTACGATCCATCTATGATCCATTTTTTAATGATCCGACGGTGACAGGTGTAGCCGTCGCCACACGAGCCGACTGTTTGGAACCCGATGTACTGGATTATCTCGCTAAACAAGCTTCAAAAAAAGAAGTCTGGATCGAATTGGGCTTACAAACCATTCATGAAAAAACTATGAAACATCTCAATCGTTGTCATGGTACACAAATTGTCTGGGATCAACTAGCAAAAATTCGGCATACACCCATCAAAACATGTGTCCATTTAATGAATTCGTTACCTGGTGAATCCAAAGAAGATATGATTGACAGTGCCACAGCCGTTGCTGCTCATCATCCCGATGCGATCAAGATCCATATGTTACATCTATTAAAAGGAACCCAATTAGCCAAAGAATATGAAATCCATCCCTTTCCGATTCTTTCTTTAGAAGACTATGTAGATATTGTAGTATCGCAATTGGAAGTCTTACCACCCGATATGATCATTGAACGATTAACAGGTGATGGCTTAGCCGATGAATTGATCCTGCCCACTTGGACAATAAAAAAGACCATCGTTCTCAATGAAATTGATAAACGAATGGCCCGTTTGGATACTTATCAAGGTAAATATTATTGTAGTTCCAAGCAATAGTAACGTTTCTTTCCTCGGCGAATGATCACACAACCATCCACATAGGCATCTTTCGAAGAAATGATGGCATGCACATCTTGTACTTTGACACCATTGACACTGATGGAATTTCCTTTGATCCATTCACGTGCTTCTCGTTTGGAAGAAGCAATATGTGTATTGACCAAAACATCTTCTAAGATTTGGTTATCTGGACAAGATGTTTTTTCCATATTCTTGACTGCATCATGACGTTCGGATGTATCCAAATCCGCCAATTTTCCTCGGAATAAAGCATTGGTAATCTTTAATGCCGAATCCAAAGCTTCTTGACCATGCAGATCACGGACAACTTCACTGGCTAAGGCTTTTTGTGCTTCTCGTTTATGAGGTGCTTCTTTTAAGGATACTTCTAAGGCATCAATTTCTTCTTTGGTAAGGAAGGTCAATTTCTTTAAATATTCAATAACCTTGGCATCTTCCGTATTAAACAAGAATTGGTATAAATCATATGGACTGGTTTTTTCTGGATCCAACCAAACCGTTCCCGTTTCACTCTTACCAAACTTCGTTCCATCGGCTTTGGTGATCAAAGGCATTGTCAAACCATACGCTTTGGCATCGGCTCCGCATTTTTTACGAATCAATTCCAAACCGGATGTAATATTGCCCCATTGATCTTGTCCACCAATCTGTAAGGTACAATTCTTCGTTTTGTATAATGTATAGAAGTCTAATGACTGCAAGATCATATACGAGAATTCCGTATAAGAAATACCCGATTCCAAACGTTTCTTGACCGTTTCTTTATTCAACATATAGGTAATGTTGAATAATTTGCCATAATCACGCAAGAAATCAATGATCGTGATATCTTTGGTCCAATCCAAGTTGTTGACCATGTCAAAACCAAATAATTTTTGAATCTGATCATGAAGGGCATCAAAATTATGTTTCAAAACTTCTGGTGTCAGCATTTGACGCTCGCCAGTCGCTTTAGGATCCCCAATAAAACCGGTAGCCCCACCAACCAACATGATCGGATGATGACCATGTTGCTGCAAACGTTTAGCCATCAATAAGCTCGAATAGTGACCAATATGTAAACTATCTGCGGTTGGATCGGTACCAATATAGAATGTTACCTTTTCCTTATTGATCACATCTTTCACTTCTGGACTGGTGACATTATCAATCAATCCACGCCATTCTAATTCTTCAAAAAGTTCCATGTCTTTCTCCTTCTCATAAAAAAAGAACAAATCATCGAAGGGACGAAATGTTCGTGTTACCACCCTAATTTATCTAAAGATCGCTCTTTAGACCTCAGTGACTGTTGCCAGTTCATCCTTTAATGCAGGATCTACAAGCAGCTCCCAAGCTGTATTCCATAAACGATAGACAGTTTTTCACCCACCAACTGCTCTCTTGACCATCGACCCTATGCCTTGTCTTGTTCTTTGCCTTGGTTGCATCATACCATATTCATTCTCTGAAAGGCAAATAGTTTTCTATTTGTATATAGATTTTATCAATAGATCTTATAAAAAGAATTAATATTCTGTTTCTGCCTCATTTCATCGTATAATTAGGAGATAGAAAGAAGGAAATATATGTCTATCATTGATATTTTAAATAAAAATAAAGTGACCATTTCTTTTGAAGTATTCCCTCCGAAAAAAGAAACAAACTTTAGTGAAGTGGAAAAAGCAGCGCGTCAAATTGCGGATCTCCATCCCAATTTCATGTCTGTCACCTATGGAGCTGGAGGCACCAACAACAAAAATACCGCTCATTTAGCGGCTGATATCCAAAACAAAACCGCTACCCCGGTCCTTGCCCATCTGACTTGTGTTTCTTCTACAAAAGAACAAGTAGAATCGGTGATCCATACATATGAAGATCTTGGCATCGATAGTATCATGGCTTTGCGTGGAGACCTTCCTAAAGATGGCAAACTCAGTCCTGATTATTCTCATGCGATTGATTTGATCCATGATATCAAAGCAATCAATCCCAATCTTTGTATTGGTGGAGCCTGTTATCCAGAAGGTCATGTGGAATGTGAACGACAATCGGAAGATATCCAACATTTAAAAGAAAAGGTAGATGCCGGTTTGGATTTTTTAACGACCCAGATGTTTTTTGATAATGATACATTCTATAATTTTATGTTCAAAATTCGTGAAGCCGGTATTACGGTTCCGGTCTTGGCTGGTATCATGCCTATCACAAAAAAACGTCAAGTTGCACGCAGTGTTGCTTTGAGTGGAGCAACCATCCCGCATAAGTTCCGTCGCATGGTCGATCGTTTTGGTGATAGCGAAGAAACGATGCAACAAGCAGGAATCATTTATGCATCTGAACAAATTATCGATCTAATTTCAAATGGTATCAACCATATCCATGTCTATTCTATGAATCGTCCGGATATTGCAGCGGGAATCATCCAGAACTTGTCGTCTATTATTGATTATGATCGCATTAAAAAATAGTGAAATTTTACGCTATCTTGGCTATCAAAACATACAACCTGATCAACATATCGAAGCTCTCATTGAACGTTGTAAAGAAAAGGTCATTCAACGATCTACGCCAAGAAAAAGTGTCGGTATCTTTCCCCTTGTATTCCAGGATGACACATTGATCATAGAAAGCATGCACATTCATTCAAAAAGTTTATATCGTAATCTTTCTGGATGTGACAAAGTTTGTCTAATGGGTGTGACCATTGGTCCGGCCATAGATCAATTGATTCGTCGTGCCGAAATCACCAATTTGGTAGAAGCCGCCATCTATCAAGCCATTGGCGCTGCTTATGTAGAAGCTTGGGCCGATGCCATCAACGAGGAAATCAAAGAAACCATGCGACATGAAGGCTATTATTGTCGCCCTCGTTTTTCACCTGGATATGGCGATTTTGATTTGTCTTTTCAAACCCAATTTAGTCAATTGTTAGATTTACCACATACAACGGGTATCACTCTTTCTAATACTTTGTTGATGATGCCATCCAAATCCGTTACTGCACTGATTGGTTGTTCAACAAAAGAAGAACCTTGTATCTTAGCCGGCTGTGAAGCATGCAATAAAACCAATTGTACATTCAGGAGGAACAAACAATGAAATCATTTATGGACTGTTTAGGAAAAGAATGGCTCTTTTGTGATGGAGCTACAGGCACGATGTTACAAGCCATGGGATTAGCGAGTGGCGAACTGCCAGAAACATGGAATTTGACCCATCCCGATCAAGTACGATCTTATATGGAAGCCTATTTAAAGGCTGGTTCTACGATCATCAACACAAATACATTTGGATTAAATCGAATCAAATTTGGCGATGATACACCAAAGATTGCAAAAAAAGCAGTAGAAATTGCCAAACAAGCTCGTGATAGGATCAATCCCCAGGCCTTTGTTGCTTTAGACATTGGTCCTACTGGTAAATTATTAGCGCCCATGGGCGACCTTCCTTTTGAAGAAGCGGTTTCGATCTTCGGTGAAGTGATCCAAGCGGGAGCACAAGCAGGCGCGGATCTAATCTTGATTGAAACAATGAATGACAGTTATGAATCCAAAGCAGCTGTACTTGCTGCTAAAGAAAATTGTGATTTGCCCGTTTGTATCACGAACACATATGATGAAAGTGGAACTTTGATGACCGGAGCAACCGTTGAATCTATGGTTGCCATGCTCGAAGGATTGGGTGTTGATGCATTAGGAATCAATTGCGGTGTAGGTCCGATTCAAATGAAAGGTGTCATTCAACGTTTGATTGATACATCAAGCCTTCCTATCATCGTCAATCCCAATGCTGGTTTACCTTCACAGATCCATGGTCGTACAGTTTATGATCTGCAAGCAGAAATGTTTGCTTCTACGATGGCGGAAATTGCGGATATGGGTGTACAAGTCATGGGTGGTTGTTGTGGCACAACGCCAGAATATATCGAACGCATGATTCGTTTGGTCAAAGAGAAACCATTCCAAGTCCAATCAAAGAAATCTCGTAGTGTGATTTCATCGGGTTCACAAGTCGTGGAAATTGGATCAAAACCAGTCATTATTGGTGAACGTATCAATCCAACCGGAAAAAAACGATTTAAGCAAGCTTTACGCGAACATGATATCAACTATATTTTAGGTGTTGGCTTGAAACAAGAAGAAGATGGTGCCATGGTATTGGATGTCAATGTAGGACTTCCCGATATCGACGAGCCAAGTATGATGTGCGAAGTCATGACGAATTTACAAAATATCACTTCCCTTCCTTTACAGATCGATACCTCGGATCCGGTAGCTTTAGAAAGAGCTTTACGTTTATATAATGGCAAACCGATGATCAATTCTGTCAATGGAAAACAAGAAAACATGGATGTGATCTTTCCTTTGGTAAAAAAATATGGCGGTGTGATCGTGGGATTGTGTCTTGATGAAGAAGGCATACCCGAAACAGCACAGGGGCGATATGTCGTCGCAAAAAAAATTGTAGATACAGCCGCGACATATGGAATCGAAAAAAAAGATATTGTATTGGATGCCTTAGCCATGACAATTTCTTCCAATACAGCCAGTGCCAAGATCACATTGGACACGATTCGTCAAATCACAGAAGAACTGCATTGTCATAGTATTTTAGGTGTATCCAATATTTCATTTGGTTTGCCACATCGTGAAATCATCAATTCCCATTTCTTGACCATGGCCATTCATAGCGGCCTTTCTTGTGCCATCATCAATCCGGGTAATGAAAGCATGATGCGTGCCTATCGAGCATCTTGTGCCTTATTAAATATGGATCCACAATGTATGGATTATATTTCCACGTATGCAAATGTGCCTGATGAAAAAATGGAAACGATCCATACAGCCAAACAAACAACAAAGGGTGAAGAAACGTTATCGAGTGCGGTACAGCATGGTTTGGTGGAACAAGCGAAAATTTTATGTGAAAAAGAGATCCAAACAAAAAATGGAATGGATATCATCAATCAAGAATTGATTCCAGCTTTAGATATTGTGGGGCAAGGATTTGAAAAAAAGACTATTTTTTTACCTCAGTTATTGATGAGTGCGGATGCAGCCAAAGCTGCTTTTGAAGTCATCAAGCAATCGATGGCAGATACTCCACAACAAAAGAAAGTAAAAATCATTTTAGCCACTGTCAAAGGTGATATTCATGATATTGGTAAAAATATTGTGAAAGTCATGTTGGAAAATTATGGATATCAAGTGATCGATCTAGGCAAAGACGTGGATCCGGAAGTCATTGTTGATACCGCCATCAAAGAAAATGTTTCTTTGGTTGGGTTGAGCGCTTTAATGACCACGACGGTTGTCAGCATGGAAGAAACGATTCAATTGCTTCATGAAAAGAAGCCGGACACCAAAATCATGGTGGGAGGTGCAGTCATGACACAAGAGTATGCCGATGCCATTGGGGCGGATCATTATGGTAAAGATGCCATGGAAAGTGTCCGTTATGCGAATTCTCTGTTTGCGTAATATTTCATCAAAAAAAGCAGAAATAGGTTTTTGAGCTTGTTTCTGCTTTTTTATTGTTTTGTTAGAAAATGATCCATCACTTTACAGACGGGTCGATATAATAAAAAGACCATCCAAAAATTACTGATGCCATGAAGGATATCAAAGGGAATCCCACTGATCCACCAGGAAATCATGAGATTGGGGCCACCAATGAATAAATAAACGATGGCACACAGCGCACCAAAGAATAAACCGAAGGCAGCAGCAAGAATGCTGAAAGTAATCGTTGAATCCCAACGCTTAACTTTCATCACCAAAAAAACGAGAAAGGGCCAAATGTATAGATACATAAAGACCCATACATTAAAGCCCCAAATCATCGTTTCTAGAAGAATATAGACAGCCACGATCCATAATGTCTTCCAGCCAAAATAAAGTGTATAAACAATCAATAATAAGGTTACAGGCTCTACATTGGGAATGGCAGCCATCGCCATTTTAGAGGTTTCTAAAATAGCAGTTAAGAGTGCCATCAATACAAGCGTATGTGTGTTCCAATTATTTGCCTTGTTCATAAACGAGACGGAATTTATCGTTGTTCTTTACGGTCTGGGAATCCACGCCATTTTGACCATATTTTCCATTTACATAAATGGACCAATATGCTTTGTCTTTATTGTAATCTGCTTTTAATCCATTGACCGTTGTGATATAGGTTCCATACTCACTCTTGGTTCCTTTGATGGAAAATTCATCGGAATTTTTATCCAATTCCTTTAATGCCGCACCTAGATATTTTTTATCCGTGGATGCTTCATATGTTTTTTTCTTGCCTTGATCATCGACTACCGTTACGGTATATTCTTTGGAACCAACCATCGTCGTTGGTTGATTGGCTTGATAAATTCCAAAGAAGATGGCCGCCACAACAACCAGTGCCAGAATGAAACCAATAATTTTTTTTCTTTTCATATTCTCCACCTACTTGGCAACAATGTTGACAACTTTTCCCTTTACCACAATGATCTTTTTGATTTCTTTGCCTTCAAGTTGTCGTTGTACATTCTGTAAAGCTAAAGCACCTTCTTGTAAAGATTGGTCATCGCTGCCCACTGGCATTTCAAATTTACCACGTACTTTACCATTGACTTGCGCAATAACCATTACGGATTCTTCGACTAATTTCGACTCATCATAGGTTGGCCATGGTTCATAAGCGATGGTATCGGTATGACCGAATACGGTTGCCCATAGTTCTTCACCTAAATGTGGCGCAAAACAACTAAACATCTTCACAAAACCTTCCGCATAGTCACGTGGAATGGATTTAGCTTTATAGGCATCGTTGATAAAGACCATCATCTGAGAAATAGCGGTATTAAAACGCAACGCATCGATATCATGACTGACTTTCTTTACGGTCGCATTATAGCTTTTATCTAGGGTACCATCGTTTGTATCGGTGATCTTTGCGACTTCGGTAAAGTAACGATTGACACGTTCCAACCATTTCCGCGTACCATCTAGACCCGTAGTTGACCAAGGTAAAGCCGATTCCAATGGTCCCATGAACATTTCATAAACACGTAAAGCATCGGCACCATGTGATTTGACGATATCATCTGGATTGACCACATTGCCACGTGATTTACTCATTTTTTCACCATTCGATCCTAAGATCATGCCTTGATGGAATAATTTTTGGAAAGGTTCTGGTGTTGGCACAACGCCACAATCATACAAAACCTTATGCCAGAATCGAGAATACAATAAATGCAGAACGGCATGTTCGGCACCACCTACATATAAATCGACAGGCAGCCAGTGAGCCAACAATTTTGGATCAGCTAAGGCTTTATCATTATGCGGATCGATATAACGCAAATAATACCAACAAGAACCTGCCCATTGTGGCATCGTGTTGGTTTCTCGTTTTCCTTTGACACCATCAATTTCGACATTGACCCAGTCCGTCAAATGAGCCAGTGGACTTTCGCCATTATCACTTGGTTGATAATTGTTCGTGGCTGGTAATTCCAGTGGCAATTCATCCAATTCAACGGCACGTTGTGTACCATCTTCCATATTGATGATAGGAATAGGTTCCCCCCAATAACGTTGTCTTGAGAACAACCAGTCTCTTAGCTTATATGTTGTTTTAGCTTGCCCACAATGGTTTTCTTCCAACCATGCCAACATTTTCTTGATGGCATCTTCTTTATTTAATCCATCCAACCATTCCGAATTGATGTGAACACCATCTTCGGTATAGGCTTCTTTCGAAATATCTCCACCAGCTAACACTTGGATGATTGGTAAATTGAATTTCTTTGCGAATTCATAGTCACGTGTATCATGTGCTGGAACCGCCATGATAGCACCGGTTCCATAACTTGCTAATACATAATCAGAAATCCAGATTGGGATCTTCTTTCCGTTGACAGGATTGATGGCATATGCCCCTGTAAATACCCCGGTCTTATCTTTATTCAGATCGGTACGTTCTAGATCCGATTTTGTGGCACAGATCTTTTTATAAGCGTCAACATCGGCTTTTTGTTCAGGTGTCGTGATTTCATCCACAAATGGATGTTCGGGTGACATGACACAATAAGTCGCTCCAAACAATGTGTCACAACGAGTGGTAAAGACCGTAAATTCTTTGTCGTACCCATCAATCTTGAAAATAACATTGGCACCTTGTGATTTACCAATCCAGTTTTTCTGCATTTCAATGGTGGATTGTGGCCAATCCAATAATTTCAAATCATCCAATAAACGTTCGGCATAGGCTGTGATCTTTAATACCCATTGGCGCATGGGCTTACGAATCACCGGATATCCTCCACGTTCACTCTTGCCATCTATGACTTCTTCATTGGCTAAGACAGCCTTTAATTCTGGACACCAGTTAACAGGAATTTCATCAACATACGCTAAACCTTTTTTATACAACTGTAAAAAAATCCATTGGGTCCATTTATAATACGATGGATCTGACGTATTGACTTCACGATCCCAATCGTAACTAAAACCTAAAGATTGAATTTGGGCACGGAAATGATCAATATTTCGCTTCGTAAATGTAGCAGGGTGATGACCTGTCTGAATCGCATATTGTTCTGCTGGCAAGCCAAAAGCATCCCATCCCATTGGATGAAGAACGTTATATCCTTCCATTCTTTTTTTACGTGCAACAATATCTGTTGCTGTATATCCCTCTGGATGACCTACATGCAAACCTTGGCCACTTGGATAAGGGAACATATCCAATACATAATATTTGGGCTTGGAAAAATCAGATGTATCACACTTAAATGTTTTTTCATCCAACCATTTCTTTTGCCATTTTTTTTCAATTGCCTGATGATCGTACATTTTTTCTCCTCCTACAATAAAAAAACGTCCTGTCTAAGGACGTTGGAAACGCGGTACCACCTTAGTTATCAAATAAAAAATTTGATCACTCAACTCTTTTAACGCAAGAGAACGGATAACATTACTTATCGGCTCCTTAGCAAGTTCAAGGCCATTTCTTCTTGATTTTCACCAACCATCAAGTCTCTACGAACAAATGATACCTTTACTACTCTAACTCTTCGCCTATGCTTCGATTTTACCTTTTTTTTAAAACAGAGTCAATATCCATCGAAAGGATTGCTTTCGCATCATAATAGATCTTCATGGTCACGATACGATTGGCTTTTGGATACGTACATTCTACATACGTCTTGTGATCATTCCATTGAATAGGGATTCCATCGATCGTAACCGTCTTGGTTTTAATAGGATGAGGTGTTCCACAACGAATTGCCATTTGATTTTGTCGAATGATCTCCTTTGCATGAGACATACAAGATAAATCAATCACATTTTGTTTGGCACATTGAACCAATGCCACTTGTTGTAATGTCTCAATGGATAATATACTCAATATTTGCATCACCAAAGCGAAACAAACCAAAGCAATCCAAGTACTATACCCATTCATAGATTTGATAGGTCTGTTTTGTTCCTTGATGATCAATGGTAAGATAAATTCCTTTATTTTCTTTATAAAATATAGCCCCATCAATATTCTCCATCCATATTTCATACCCTGGTTGTTTGACCAAACGATGTTTGTCATAACGTATTTGATACGCTTCATGATTGATATCCAAGATCAAAACACCTTCTTGTACATGACAAGTGGCTAATGCGCAGCGTTGTCGTAATTGCAGGATGGCCAGTTCCACCTGGATCATATACCGAGAAGTATAGATATGATAGACACTGACGATTAGAAGCAATGCCAGCATACTGACCAATAAAGAAACATATAAAGACAATAATGTTTCAATCAGTGTAAAACCATTTTGTTTCGATTTCATGATTGATTCTGCTTTCTGCATTCGACTTAACCAAACCTGCCATCATAACAACCAATAATACACATATGGATACAATGAAAAAAGCCAATAGAGCTTCCGCCAATGTAAACCCATTCTTATTCAAGTCGACCACGTCCAGATCCCAGTTGAAAAATCAGACGATTGGATTTTTTCCCTTGGTGACAAGTAATGGTCAAGGCGGATGAGATATTCCCTTTCGCATTATAGTGATAGGTGGCCGCATCACAAGTAATGCCAGAAGGATAAGAAATAGTGTGACCATCTAAAGAAACCGAATGGGATGACCAAACAACCATTACATCTCTTTTTTCAACCATTGCTTTTTCTTGCATCACGATGCTTTGATCCAAGATTTGCTTCATGAATAAGCGAATATTTGGTCGATACGGTCGTACTTGTATTGCCAAGATGCAAATGATCATCAATACAAATAAGGTTTGGATCATGGTAAAACCATTACTGGGTTTTCGCATCTCCATTTACGATCACCACCTGTTTACCATTGGGACATGTATCTTGCCCTTTTTTTAGATAACCACCCGAAATTAATTCAGATACGGAAGACGGTGTTTTATCATGATCGATTTCATACAATAATATTTGCGAATTCACGATATCCAATAAAGCGCTGCAACCTTTAGCACGAATGATTTTTTCTTTTTGTTGGATATTGGGTAAGGTGATCAATAATAAAACCGCAACGATCAACATGACGATCATCATCTCTAAAACAGTAAAAGCATTTTTCTCTTTCATGAATCCTCCTAGAAAGTTTGTAATAAATTTAAAGGTAACAATAAGACTTGATAGAAAACCAACACCAAGATGGCGACGCTTGTATAGGCAAACAATTGTACAAACAAAATATATTTTTTGATACGGGTTTGAATTTCATACAAAACACGAGATTGATAAATAGGCAAGATATGCAACAAATTGGAACTATGCATACCCAATTGAATACAACGCATAAATAACGGATCTTTACCAAATTCATTATGAAGGGCATCCCATAAAGACAACCCCATTTCCAATCCCGATTGGATGTGCATCGCCATGATCTTGGTTGTTTTCATTTTTGTCATCATTTGAATACAAGATTGGGTCGAACAACCATTTTCTAATAAAGCCGTCCAAATCAATGAAAACGAATAATGATCGATCGAAGAAAATAAAGGCAACATATCCATTTTTTTCTGTATAAATGGGATCCAATGTCGACAAACAAAGCCAAAAATCAGTAGCAGCAGTAAGAAAAACACGATCGTATAGCCAATCTGAAGCGCACGGACCAATCCCATGGATGTAGAGGAGGAACCATAAGTCAATAAAGACGGTATGATCGTTCTTGAAAAGAAGAGAATGAGTCCATAGGAAAATAGGAAGAGAAATGTCGGATAGGCCAGTGCGCGTAAGACTTTGGTCTTTAATTCAGATTGGACAGTATCTAAAGCATCCGCACATTGGATGGCTTTATCAAATGAAAGGGACTGACATAAAATATGCAAGGTTTGAAAATAAGGATCATTGGCATTCATACATAACAGATCGACTAGTGATTTCCCTTGTGCCAAACCAGCCAATATTTTTTTATGCTCCTTAAAGCTCAATTCAACCATGGTGGCTGTATCCAATCCATGTTGATTCAATAACGCAAATTGTTTCATTTCATCCTTTGAGATCTTGTATGTCCAATTCGGCTTGTTTGTCAGTGATATCTCCTTGAATAAGAGCTTTTCGAATGGCTTGATCCAATGTGATATGCGTTGATGAATAAGCATCTTTTTCCAAGACATAGCTCAATTCCTTTCCCGTTAATAATTCATAAATACATTGTTTTGAAGACATAGAAGACATGTATAATCGCTGAGCTAAGATTGCCGTTAGTGTTGTCTTTAGCTCATATTTCGCGATGCCAAAATCCAACATACGAGAAATACTTTCCTTGCCATTTTTAGCATGTACGGTCGTAAAAACCATATGACCAGTCAAAGCGGCACGTATCACCATCTTAGCAGTATAGCTATTACGCGTTTCACCGATTAAAATCACATCGGGGTCATGTCGTAATAATTCTTCAATACCGCACTCATAAGTAAAGCCTTGTGAGGGATTGATCTCCAATTGCAGATAAGAGGGGTCTTCAATTTCGATCGGATCCTCTAAACTCACGACTTTATAACGTTTCTTTAAAGCAATTTCATGTAAGATGGCATGTAAGGTAGTGGTCTTTCCTGAATTGGTTGGACCCACACATAAAACTAGACCTTGACGTATGGTCGTCAATTGATGTAAGAATTGTCGTTGTGCAGGATCTAAGGTCAAATCTTCAATTTTCATATCGAGTTGGGTATGAAGCAAACGTAAGACACCAGTTTGGATATCTTGGTTATAGATGACACTAAATCGACAAAAGATATCGTGATACACAAATTGTCCGCTTTGTGGTATCCATGGATTGGTCAAATCAAAACGGGCATGGAATTTCAAAAATTCAAAAAAAGCAGGTTTCCATACGTTTTGATTGATATCTATCAATCCTTGCATGGTGCGCAATTGAATATGCAGTTGACCATGACTACAGGTAAAATGAATATCGCTTGCTTTTTTATTCAGTGCTAGTTGGATCAATGCATCTAATAGTTCTTCCATGTACTCTTATACGGCCATAAAAAAAAGAAGTACAAAATGTGTACTTCCAATCATTCCATAAAAGAATTCCATTGTTTTTCATGTTCAAGTGTAGAAGCTGGGCCATGACCTGGATAAACAATATAGTTGATATACAATTTTTTTAAACGATGAAGCGATTCATTCATTTGTGAATAAGAACCTGTTGGCATATCAACTCTTCCACAAGATCCCATGAAAAGGGTATCCCCTGAGAACATATATTGATCAATCAAAAAAACACAAGATCCTCTAGTATGTCCTGGTGTATGGAGAACTTCCAATTCAAAAGAGCCAATCTTACATTTTGGCAATGTAAGTGCCGTTGGTGAAATCGTGCATCGAAAGGGTCTACCAAAATAAGAAGACACATTCAATTTGTCATCCTCAAAAAAATCAAATTCACTGGAGTGGACATAGACAGGTACTGGATGTTTTTCTAAAATGCTAGGAATACCACCAATATGATCAAAATGGGCATGTGTCAATACGATTGCATCCAATCCTGCATTTTCCGTTTTTAAGATTGAATCCAATTCATCAAAAGGTCCACCTGGATCAATAACTAAAGCATGGCCTTCATTGATCACAACATAACAGTTGGTATCAATGGGCCCTAACATACGTGTAATTACTTTCATATCTATCACATATATAAAAAAGACCGAAATCGGTCTTTTTTATCTTTTCTCCTTATGATCAGTCATTTTATTACATTTTGGACAATACTTCTTAATTGTCATGCGATCAGGATGTTTCTTTTTATTACGAGTACCAATGTAGTTTTCTTCTCCACATACAGAACATTTAAAAGTAATACGATCTCTCATTCGTCTCACACCTTTCCACGTTAACGATAAAATTGTATCAAAATTGCACCCATAGTGCAAGAACAATTCAACATACATTGAAAAAGTGGGTCACCCCACTTTTTCATTTGAATCAAAACAATGATCATTCATCGTCTTTTCTTCTTCGTTTTAGACTCAGCAATAATCCTGCAGCCGCTAACATCGCTGCAGCATACGTACCACCAAAGGACTCAACACCAGTATTTGTATTTTCCTTATTGACTTTTTTAGGTGTCAAGATCTTATCGGATGTATGTCCTGGAACGATGACTGGGTCATCGCCGGTCGATGTTTTTGCACTTGCGGTTACATCATTCACAACCGAACCTTTTACTTGATCCGCTTCTGTTACGATATAACTTGTTGTCCATGTCTTAGATTCACCTGGTTGTAAGGATTCAATCGACCAAGTATCCTTTGTGAGAGGATCTTCTACCTTAATATCACGCAACTCAACATTACCATCATTTTCGGCTTTAATACGGTATGTGATTGTTTCACCCTTCGTATAACCGTCTTTATTTTGTGGTGTGCTTGTTGTTGTCTTCGTTAAGGTCAGATGCGGCTGACTCTTTTCTGTTTCATTCGTTACTTCACCTGGAGTCACATCTGGTTTGTCGCCTGTTGAATCTTCGCCATCGGCCGTAGCCACATTGACAACTTTGCCTTTCGCTACATCTGCTTCTGTTACCTTGTATTGGGTATCGAACGACTGTGATTCACCTGGTTTTAATGTGCCAACATCCCAATGATCATCCGTTAATTCATCATCAACGGTTACATTCTTGATCGTTACATTACCCGTATTGGTTACTTTCACTGTGTAGTGAATCGTTTCACCTAGTTTTGCAGGGCTATCCTTATCGGAAGTCTTTTCAACCAATAAACTTGGGTTAGAAGTTTCTACTGGCGTATCCACTTTATCTTCCACTGGATCTAGATTGTCTGCTGAAACGGTCGCAACATTGCTTACTTTACCTGCTTTGGCATCCTGATCCGTAACCACATAGGTAGTATCAAAAGATTTTTCTTCACCAGCAGCCAGTTCATTCAATGTTTCCTTCAATCCAGTTAAGTCATCATGAACCTGAACATTCTTGGCAACAGTATTACCTGTATTCTTGACGGTGATTCGATACGAAATAGTTTCACCATTTTTATATAGATTACCCTCTTTCGGTGTACTCGTAACCGTCTTTGAAATCTCTAAGCGACCAAATTGATCTTCTTTATCTTGACCTTCATAGTCCTTACCATCTTCGAATTTTGCCGTTACGATATTGGTATATTCTTTGGCATTTACATCCTCATCACTCACAACGTGAGTCGCTGTTGTCGTAACGGTTTCACCTGGTGCTACATTGGTAAATACATTTTCACCCGTGATCTGAACATCATCTTGTTCAACGATCGTAATGGTTTGTGGCTTATCATAAATATTGGTTACTTCAATCGTAAAGTGGATCGTATCACCAGCTTGATAGGTCTTCGAATCATGTTTCTTTGTGACTACAAGATCCGTTGGAACATTTTCATCAGTAACTGTTAAAGTTCCTTCCTCTAAGGTGACAATATAGTTATCATCTTTAAAGTTCTTTCCTTTCTTGTAGCTAATTTCATTTTTCGATTCACCTACATACAACTGCGATCCATTGGCCTTTAATTCTGTCACTTCACCATCGACAAAGGTATCGCCAGA
Organism: Absicoccus sp.; assembly: GCF_034090965.1. Taxonomy (NCBI): domain Bacteria; kingdom Bacillati; phylum Bacillota; class Erysipelotrichia; order Erysipelotrichales; family Erysipelotrichaceae; genus Absicoccus; species Absicoccus sp. The sequence continues at coordinate 40,229 of NZ_JAXDRQ010000011.1, forward strand.
AACTGTAACTGCCGGACTCGTTAATGCTTTACCATCATACACTTTGCTTGCACTCGCCGATTGCAAGTTCACTTTCCGTTTGTTCACCGTTAAAGTTCCATCTACTTTATGAATATTCGCAAATTGATCGGTCACATCTTCGTCACCTTTTAGAATTTTAACCGATGAAACTAAGTTCGATGCTTTGCCAGCATCCGTGATTTCACCCGTTGTCGTAGCTGTTGCACTAAAGCCATCTGGCAATCCCGTAACAACATAACCATCTTCATTCAACGACGTACCATCATATGTCTTTTCTGCATCTTTGGCTTGCACATGAATCATCTTGGTATTTGGTGTAATGGTTAATTGACCTTCCGTATAGGTGATAGCATAGTTGCTTGCCTTAAATGTTTCTTTGTTTTCAGTGTAGGCAATGGTATTCTTCACTGTACCCACTTTTGTGATGGTTCCAGTTGCTTTCAGATCACTGATTTCACCATCGACAAAGCCATCACCACTCACACGAACACTTGGTGCTGTTAATGGAGTACCATCGTATTCTTTTGTTCCCGATGCAGATACTACATTCACCTTACGTTTGATGATCGTCAATGTACCTGGATTTTTCTGGATGGACTTGAATTGATCAGTTACATCGTCTTGATCTGCATCTTTAATCACTACAGATTCAACGATATTATCCACTGTGCCAACGTTGGTGATCGTGCCTTTTGTCTTGACTTCAGCTGTGTATCCCTTTGGCAATCCCAATACATCTGCATTGCTTTCGGTCAATGGAGTACCATCATATCGTTTCGTTACGCTTCGTGCATTGACTACGATTTCTAATTCACTTTGCGTAATGGTCAAAGTACCTTCATCTTTTGTAATCACATAATTTACTTCGTTAAAAGTCGCATTGGTTTTATAGGTAATCGCATTCTTGACAGAACCCACTTTCTTGATAAAACCGGTAGCTTCGATATCCGATACCTCACCTTCCACAAAGCCATCGCCTGTGATCGTGACTTTTGATGCAACTAATGGGGTTCCATCATAAATCTTATCTGCACTTTCCGAACGCAAATGAACAGTTCGAGGATTAATCGTTAATGTTCCATCAATCTGTACGATATTGGCAAACTGCGATGTTACATCCTCATTATCTTTCATGATCTTGACGGATGTGATCTTGTTTTCTTTCGTACCTACATTCTTGATACTGCCACTCGTTTGGACATCTGCACTAAATCCTTCTGGTAAACCGGATACATCTGCACCCACATCGCTCAATGTAGTGCCATCGTACATCTTCTCCATGCTCTTTGCTTTTACGGTAATAACATCCGTATTTGGAACAATTTCTAATGTACCTTCCGTCTTGTTAATTTCATAATTGGTTTCATTGAAACGAGTATTTGTATCATACGCAATCGTATTCTTTTCTGTACCGACTTTCGTGATCGTACCGGTTGCACGTACATTGGAAACTTCCGTATCCAGGAATCCATCGCCTGTGATGGCAACAGTTGGTGCTGTTAAGGCTTGGCCATCATATTCTTTCGATGCACTCGAAGAACTTAAGTTGACAACACGTTTCGTAACGGTTAATTTACCATTCACTTTTTTGATTTGTGCAAACTGATTTGTGACATCTTCATCGCCTTTCTTGATAACGACATCACCCACTACATTATCCGTACTACCAACATTCGTTTGTTGACCACTCACACTCGTTTCGATAGTGAAACCTTCTGGCAATCCCGTCACGGAATACCTGTCATAGACTAAGGCAACACCATTGTATTCGCGTGTCGCATTTCCTGCTTTTACCGTGATCGACTGCGTATTCGGTGTGATCTTTAATGTACCTTCGTTTTTAACGATTTCGTAATTACCTGCATTAAATCCAGCATGGGCCGTATACTCAATCGCATTTGGGGTACTGCCAACTTTTGTGATAGATCCAATCGCTTCTAGATTGCTTACTTCACCATCGACAAAGCCATCACCAGATACGGTAACCGTACTTGCGGTTAATGGCGTACCATCATATTCTTTCGATGCACTCGAAGAGCTTAGGTTCACGCTTCGTTTTGTCACGGTCAACGTACCCGACACTTTCGTAATATGAGCAAATTGATTCGTCACATCTTTACCATCACTATTTCGAATGACCACTTTCGCAATGACATTTTCGGCTGTTCCCACATTTGTGATACTGCCACTTGTCGTTACTTCCATGGTAAAGCCAGTTGGTAATCCAACATAATCATAACCACTCTGTGTTAAAGGTGTGCCATCGTATACCTTTGTTGCATTGTGTGCAGCAATAACGATTTCATCTTCATTACTTGTGATTGCTAACGTACCTTCGTCCAAGTTGATTTCATAATTGTCTTGCTTGAATCCAGAACCTGGCGTATAGGTCAGTTTGATCGTATTGATCGTACTACCAACATCCGTAATTGTACCGGTTGCTTCAACCGTTGGTGCTTCTGCACTCACAAAACCATCACCACTTACAGTTACGGTTGGTGCTGTTAATGGCATGCCATCATATTTTTTGGCTTTACTGTCCGATTTCAAATTCACAACACGTTTATTGACAGTCAAAGTTCCATCTTCAGTGATGATATTGACAAATTGATTGGTGACATCATTTCCATCTTTCAAGATTTTGACCGATGTTACATCATTATTTGCCACGCCTGCATCAGTAATGCTACCACTTGTTGTAACTTCCGCTGTAAAGCCAGCTGGTAAACCGGTGACTGTCGCATTCTTCTCTTCTAAAGCCGTGCCATCATAGGTCTTCTGCGCATCATTGGCTTTGACATAAATAGCCTTCGTACTTGACGTGATCGTCAATGTACCATCATATTCAGTGATATCATAATTGTCTGCCTTAAAGGAAGAATTCTTTGTATACGTAATATCATTTTTAACCGAACCTACGTTTGTGATCGTACCGACTGCTTGAATGTCTGATACTTCACCAGTCACAAAGCCATCGCCTTTCACCGCAACATTTGGTACCGTCAATGGCGTACCATCATATTCTTTGGATGCCGATTCCGACATCAAATTCACAGTACGTTTATTCACTTTCAATACACCGTTGATCCGTTGGATATATTCAAATTGATCGGTCACATCATTACCGGCAATATCGCGAATAATAACCGATTCAACCACATTTGCCACTTCGCCAACATCGGTGATGCTACCTGTGATCTTTACTTCCGCCGTGTAATTGCTTCCCAATCCAGTAATGTCATAATCGCTTTGGGTCAATGGAATACCATCATACAACTTGGTTCCATTATGTGCCGCAACAACGATTTCATCACTATTCCGCGTGATCGTTAATGTACCTTCATTTTTGAAAATATCATAGTTATCCGCTTTAAATTTTGGCTGCGTTGTATAACTGATCGTATTGGTTACACTTCCTACTTTGGTAATCGTTCCAATCGCTTTGATGTCACTGACTTCACCATCCACAAAACCATCGCCACTAATGGTTACTTCAGCATCCGTGAGTGCTTTGCCATCATAGGCCTTGCTAGCACTGTTGGAAGCCAAGTTCACATAACGCTTGTTAACTGTTAATGTACCATTGACTTTGATGATATTTGCAAATTGATCCGTCACATCTTTATCACCATACTTGATTACGACAGATTGTACAGTATTGTCCGTTGTTCCTACATTGGTAATACTACCTTCCGTTGTCACTTCGACACTAAAGCCATCCGGCAAACCTGTCACTTCCGCATTCTTCTCTTCTAGAGCTGTGCCATCATAGGTCTTTGTTGCATCATTGGCCTTAACTAAGATCTCATCGGTATTTTGCGTGATGACCAATGCCCCTTCATTCTTGATGATTTCATAGTTTGAATCTTTAAAACCACTATGCGTCGTATATTCAATTGGATTTGGAACACTACCTACTTCAGTGATCTTTCCGGTTGCATGAATATTGCTTACTTGTCCATCCACAAAGCCATCGCCAGTCACGGTAACATCCGGTGCTCGCAATGACTTGCCGTTGTATGGCTTCGTTGCACTTTCCGAACTTAGGATCACCGTACGTTTGTAGACAGTCAACGTTCCATTGATCTTGATGATATTCGCAAATTGATTGGTGACATCGTTGCCATCCGCATTGCGAATGATCACATTCGCGACTACGTTATTGGCGTTACCTACATCGGTAATGCTGCCACTTGTAACCACTTCAGCGGTATAGCCATCTGGCAAACCAAATACATCGGCGTTCTTTTCGGTTAATGCTGCGCCATCATACTTCTTAGACGCATCTCGAGCACGAACCGTAATCTCATCTTGATTTTGCGTAACCGTCAAAATACCTTCGCTCTTGATGATTTCATAGTTACCGGATCGGAATGCATCGTTTTCCGTATATGTGATGAAATTGGTCACACCACCAACATTCGTGATCGAACCTGTTGCATGAATGTTGCTTACTTCACCATCCACAAAACCATCACCACTTACGGTAACATTTGGTTTGGTCAATGCCTTACCATCATACACTTTGCTTGCACTTTCTGAAGTTAACGTCACTGTGCGCTTCGATACCGTTAATAGACCGGCTACCTGAATAATGTTACTAAATTGATTGGTAACATCTTTGTTGTCTTTTTTGATCACTACCGAGGCTACAAGATTGTCGGTTGCACCCGCATTGGTAATGCTACCTTCCGTTGTCACTTCAGCTACAAAACCATCTGGCAAACCAGTAACCGTTGCACTGCTTTCCTTCAAAGCTGTACCATCATATTTCTTTTTGGCATCATTGGCTTTCACTAAGATCCTTGTAGAATTTTGCGTAATCGATAACGTACCTTCGGTTTTGGTGATTTCATAGTTATTGGCATTAAATGCCGCATTTTCCGTATAAGAAATGGTATTTGGTACCCCACCAACTTCGGTAATCGTTCCAATTGCTTTGATATCGGATACTTCACCATCCACAAAGCCATCACCACTCACACTGACTGTTGGTGCAGATAGCGGTGTGCCATCATATTCTTTAGAAAGACTTTGTGAAGTTAAATGGACAGTGCGTTTAGTGACCGTTAAGGTACCATTGATTCGAGTAATATTTTCGAATTGATCTGTTACATCTTCGTCACCTTTTTTGATGAGAACGCTTTGAATCACATTATCGGCTTTTCCTACATCTGTAATGCTGCCTTGGACATGAACCTCAGCGGTATACCCATCTGGTAAACCAACGATGTCATACGTATTGTTCGTTAAAGCAGATCCATCATAGGTCTTGGACGCATTATGTGCCGTAACCACGATTTCATCTTTATTATGTGTAATCGTTAATGTACCTTCGTTTTTAACGATGTCGTAGTTGTCTTCGTCAAATTTTGAACTTGTATCATAAGCAATGGTATTCGGTGTAGAACCTACTTTTGTGATAGATCCTGTTGCACGAATATTGGAAACTTCACCATCGACAAAACCATCACCAGAAATCGTAACAGTTGGCGATGTTAGTGCCGTACCATCATAAGTCTTTGTAGCACTGCGCGACGATAAAACGACACTTCGTTTATTGACCGTCAAAGTACCATTGACACGAACGATATTTGAGAATTGATTCGTCACATCTTTTCCATCAGCATTTTTGATGCTTACCAAAGTTACTCGATTGACCGTGACGCCGACATCCGTGATACTTCCACTTGTTTCTACATCAGCTGTATACCCATCTGGTAAACCTAATACTTCGGCATCGGCACGTAATGCTTTGCCATCGTAAAGCTTTGTTGCATCTTTGGCACGCACAATAATTTCATTCGCATTATGCGTAATGACCAACGTTCCTTCGGTTTTTGTAATGTCGTAGTTGGTCTCCTTGAATCCACCTTGCGTCGTATACGTGATCGTATTGGTCACACCACCAACCTCAGTGATCGATCCGGTCGCTTTGATATCTGTCACTTCACCATCGACAAAACCATCGCCGCCTACGGTAACATCTGGTTTGGTCAATGCTTTGCCATCATAGACCTTGCTAGCACTTTCGGAAGTTAAGGTAACCTGACGTTTGGTCACGCTCAAGACACCATTTTTTCGAATGATGTTGCTAAATTGATCGGTTACATCGTTGCCATTGCTATCTTTGATCACAACCGTTTGGATCACATTATTGGTTTCACCCACATCGGTAATGCTACCACTTGTGGTTACTTCTGCCGTATAACCGTCTGGTAAGCCAGTAACACTAAATCCTTTATCACTCAAAGGTGTACCATCATACACTTTGGTCGCATGATTGGCACGAATAGTGATCTCATCTTCATTCGTTGTGATGGTCAATGTACCTTCATTGATTTGGATAGTATAGTTCTCTTTATCAAAACCACTATTTTCTGTATACGTAATCGTATTCGTTGTAGAACCTACTTTGGTGATCGAACCCGTCGCTTTAATATTTGAAACTTCATCATCAACGAATCCAGCCCCACTTACTGTCACATCTGGTTTCGTGAGTGCCTTACCGTCGTATTTCTTTGTGGCACTTTCGGAAGTTAAAGTCACCTGACGTTTTGTCACCAACAAATGACCATCACTGACTTGAATCGAAATCGAATACTTATTCAAATCATTGCCAGTTACTTCAAAATCACCAGCGGTCAAGCCCATCGCATACGTGCCGGCTTTTTTACCAGTAGCTGCTTTTGCTTGGGCAGCCGATTCATCCAATGTCAATCCAGAAGGTAGATCCGAAGTAGCTTTACCATCTACCGTGTAAGATAATGTATAACCACTAGCCGAATGACTCTTTCCATCATAGACATGAGATGCCTCATTTCCAGTGACTTGGATCACGAGTGATTTTTTCTTTTTCCATTGTGCATACAAGTCGTTATCACTGGTATTGTCGACCAAAATAGTTTCACCGGCTTGGATCGATTTTCCACTACTATCTTTCCAGCCATCAAAGTAATATCCATTTGGAACTGCAAATCCAGCTTCTGTATTGGTATAGGCCTTGAACGATACGTTGTTTTCTAATTCATCCGAATTATTGATCGTTTGTTTTTTTGTTAATTCAACACCATCTGGATAATTCGAATGATATGTTAAACTGGTTGTCTTGGCAGGATCGCCATAGATCGCATACAACGTCATATTACCAGTCACTTCTATTTTATCGCCTGGATAATAAGTAGTGCCAGATCCGTTTTTGTCTGTTGCCCAATATAAGAATGATTTCTTATTTGGTGCCGTCAAGCCTTTAGCTGATTGAATGTCTGCATACGTTCCATTTACATACTGTTTAGGATCGGTAACGCTTCCGCCACCACCATTCGCATCATAGGTGATCATATACTTTTGCGTACTTAGATAATGTGGATACAACACAATATCACTATAGAGTTGGGTATCCAAATTAAAGGTCGTATAGTTGTTGCCATCTTTGGTTGCCCAACCAACCCATTCCGTATTTTCTGGAATCGTGATAATGGTGCCAGATCCTTCCGATAGAATATTTCCATCTGCATCTTTTACAGTTGGCAAAAGACCAGGATTAATTTTTTCTCCATACTGGACATCGATTGGAATTGTCATTCCATCACCACTCATTGTCGTATGAATGGTTGCCGTATAGGTTGGGGCTGCCCATTTCGCATACAAAGTCAATCCAGCTGCTGGCATCACCGAATGGAAATCAAATTTTTGTGTCGTTTCGGGATCTTTATACCATCCCTGGAAAGTAAAACTATCTGGAATTCCCGAAGGACGAGCTGGTGTATAGTTCGCAAACGAATTTAATGATTGTTCATACAGAACGGATTCCTCTCTCGATACACCATTATAGTTATAGAATGCTAATTCATAACTATTTCTTGTATACCTCACTTCGAGATCTCGATTGTTCATGGGAACCGATTTGCCTGCACTGGTATTTGTCCATGAACCACCTGCTAAACGGTATTGAGAAACCGTAAATCCCGTATATTTATTCGTGAACGTAAAGCTTCCATTACTTACCTGTGTGGAATTATCAGCCGTTGCGTCGTTGTACGATCCATCTATATTTTGCTTATAATGACGAATGGTATTTGATGCAGTGAACGTATACTTTGTAAGATTCAATGTTTGATTTCCATTTTTATCCGGGGTATAGTCCAGATCATCAAAGATGAATGCATCCAAGAAAGTTAATGTTGTGTTATCATCTTGTACCCATCGATATCCATATCCTGGTGATGGCCAGCTATATCCATTTTGTTTCAATGTCTGGCCATATAAACCGGTAAAGGTATAAAGCAATGTATTCCGTTGTCGAAAATTAATTGTCATTGAAATGCGATCATAATAAACATTTAATACAGTAGTTCCATCGCCATTGATACTAACGGACGTGGATTTTGATGCATTGTAACGGAAACCCGTATAGTTCTTATTTTGATCCGAAGAGGATGGAGAAGCCACATCTCCGGTTTTGCCCTTACGTGTTTCGGAATCATCGTAATCATAAGTCTTACTGCTATCGGTTGCATCCTTACTATCATTGACGGATTGTTTCCAATAGATGACTGTATAAGATGTATCCGTATTGGCAGACCATACGGCATAGATCGTTTGATTATCACTCAACGTTTGTCCAAAATGATAGTTTACGGATCCGCCTTCTGTGGTCGACCACCCTTTAAATGTATAACCTGGACGCGTTGGATCGTTTGGTTTTTGGGTTTGTTTTCCAGCGGCTACAAATTCCGGTTCGATATATGAAGCATTATCTCCGGTTGAAAAATATAAATAATGACCTTTTTCAATTTTGGGATATAATGTCACATTGTGATCGGATAAAGTTACTTCACTGACTGCATTGGTCAACGCTTTATCGGTATACCAACCAGTTACGGATTCTTCTGATCCCAATGGTACCGAAACATCGGAAGTCGTAATGACATCACCAGGTGCTCCCTCTTTGGTATTGAAAACACGACCTGTCTTATCTGTAAAGAATACGTATAACTTTTGTGAAAAGACAGGATATACGTCAACTGTCGAAGTCTTCTCAACCGTGACCGGTTTCGTAATATCAAAGTTGGCTTCACTCGCACCTTGACTGGTTGCCCATCCTTTAAAAATATTACCTTCTTTTTCTGGTGTTTCTGGTGCTGTTAAAATCTCACCATTTTTCACCTTTTGAGTAGAATATACATCACCATTGGCATCGTGGAATTGATACGTCGCCACAGCGGGATCTTCATCCTCCGTTCCAATACCCGTAATGACATAAATAGAAAAAGCATTGGCTTGAAAGGTTGCGCCTTGTGCGGAAGCATTCTGAGATACGGTTTGAACGGTACCATTGTCTTCTTGATGGACAACGGTAAAATCTTTACCCTTCAAACTCTCATTTAATTGCATGTTTACTTGTACACCCTGTCCATCTTTTGGCTCGATTTCTTTGCCCGAAGAATCATAGAATGTAATATCTACACCAATCGCATCTTCTACTTTTTCATTTCCTGTAATCGTTTGTTTCGCAATTTGTGTTGCTTTCGTACTCGATACAGGCGTGATTGTCATTGTCGTGCCTTCCGGGAATATTCCTTCCACCGCACTGACATGAACCGTTATTTTCCCTGCACTCTTCGAAAAATTTTGTGCGGGATAGGATACTTTTTCTTCTTCATTGCTTGTTGTGTTTGTATCCTCTTCATTGGTTGCTGTTTGGGTTGTTGGTTCTTCCTGTGGGGTTGTCTCAACTTCCGTTGTTGCCTGTGGTTCTGTTGTCGTTTGTTCAGACGGAGATGTATCTGTCTTTTGTGGAACATTCGATTCAGTTGTTTGATTCGCCTCCTCGGTCGATGGCGTTTCTGCCGTTGTTTCCGTTGTTGGTTGTTCTGTAATATCTTCTCCATACGTTGGTGTAACGGAAGAAGTGAACGTTGAAACGACCATACCGAAAACGATCAAAACACTGAGCAGTTTTTTAATACCTTTCTGCATCAGTAGTCCTCCCTCTTAAAATTGTTGTTCAAAAAATAATACAAAAATGCGCTCTTTCATTGAATGATTGTTCTGTTCTTTTTTACTGAATCTGAAATAGGATACACTTCGAATTTTTGGTTTTCTTTCGATATCTTTCTATTGTGTATTTTGCATACACCATATGGGGTTGATTCTATTTTTTTTACAATTCATTGATTTAATTTCATTTTTAATTTTGATTTACAGCTATTTTTTTGCCGATGTGATCAACCAATTTTTTCACTTCATTGTGTTCTTATTTATTGTTTCTATTTTACTTAACGATATCTTCTCAGTTCATTTGTTATTGCAATCCATTGGATGCTCTATATCTGAATTCGAAATCGTAACCTGCCGATTCTCTTTCATCGCTCCTTTCTCTTTTTCGTATATATAATTGCGGTAGGAATTTGTACTTTATTTATTTTCACTTATTATTTTAGCATACATTGATTTTTTTGATAAATATTTTGGCTAAATTTACCATAAATGTTGCTAGATAAGTAAATGACATCATATATATCAATATTAGATCTATGATTGAGTTGTAAAGAAGGTTGAGGTGCCTGTTATGACTCAAAGATCCAGATTGATCGATAGGATATCCAGTATTCCCTCAAGAAACTTTACAAAATGCCGTTTGGTTCGCTATTCTTCTCTACTTGCCTCAAAGTTTTCTTATACCTTTTAACGAATCATAACTCCACTTGTTTCAAAATCTCTTTTTAAAGCGATTTGTGCAGTAGCGTTAAAATCAGAAAATGGATTAAGAGCAGAAATATTTTCATATACAACAGACCATTGTGTATTACTTGTCGCATCGTCTCCAGGAAGCTGTGCGCTTGCTTTTAAAGCTTCCCAGACCTCATCATTTCCACAATTATTATTGTGTTTGTCTATGATATCCAACACAGCATTATACCTGTCTTTTCCATGTCCATAGATGCCATTTTTCTTTCCCGGTGCAACTTTATCTATATAGTTTATAAAGAAATTCGTAGCACACTGTAATTCTTCTTTGTGTCCATAGCTTTTAACTTCATATGTAGATTTAAACGTTCGATTTCTAGATTCATCATCATAAATATATTCAACAACACGGCAGTTGCCATCTGCATCAAGTATAAAGAAATGATAATCTCTCCCTCCTGTGGCATACATATTATATCTTTCTAATATTCTTACAGCATGATCCGCACTATCTGCTTCATCTAATACAGCTCTAATCGCCAATGTTGTCGCAATCGTAGACTTATTATCATCATGTTCAAATACTGGCTCACTATCAAGAGTCAGGACGGCTATAGACACTCCTGCACTGTTTATCCCATCCAAACAAATAAAAGGAGCCGCTAAACATGCATATTTTTCATAGTTATTGTCCAAATGATTTGCATGAATATTATCTAATGCTGCAAAGGCAACAGAAGAATGCATGCCTTTTGGATGGCACTTAACAAGCATACACGAAGTATCATTTTTAAAATCATAGTTTCTGCCCATTCTGACGGTGTTATTATCTACCATTTTAAAAGCAGTACATCCAAAAGAATTAAAATTAATTCTTCCAGGAATTCCTATTGCTTCTCTGAAAATAGCGGCACTTACTATTTGGTCATTCAATATTGGATGCTCCGAATGATTATACGTACTAATCTCATTAATAATCCGAATCAAATTGTATTCATACCTTATGTCCATTTGAAACAAATTATAGTTAGCATAATCCGTTACAGGCTTAATGCTGCTGACCGTAGATTTACGTTCATCATCTAATCTCAACATAATACCCCCTATAAATAAATATCAAATTTTGTTGGTGATTTCTGTATATAAAAATTTTATCATATTGACTTCTTCAACGTAATCTCCGTTTCGATACCAAAAAGTATATTCTGCCTATTTCAGCATATGATTTTTTAATTCATCCCTCTTTTTTATATTCAGTTTCACATAAATCCTGCTTAGATAAGTTTTAACCGTATTTGGTGAAAATCCCAGATAATCGGCGATTTCCTGGTTATTCCAGTCACGGCTTGCTAGCATGGCAATCGAAAATTCCACGGTGGATAATGCGTCCGTTACTGAATTTTCTGACATCGGATTGTGGATTGCCATCCATCCCCTGCTAAATGCAATGACTTTATCAGATAATTTGTTATACAGTTCTGAATCTTCCTTGCGGATACATGACTCAAGAAGTCCCTGCAGCAAACCATGATGTTCAATAAAAGGTTCCAGAAATTCGTCTTCTTTCGCCATATTCCATGCCACCATCAAAGCATCTTTTGCTTTCTGCTGATATTTCAGATTCATTTGACACATTGCAATCATACAATACAGATAAATCATACTAATAGGATATGTGCCATTCCTGAACATTAGTACCGCCTCACAAATTCCAAGTGCTCTTCCATACTCTCCTTTTAAATATGCCATGTGGGCTGTTACATAAGCAGAAAACATCTTAATTCCAGGTGGCAATGTTGCTGCATAAAGCCCCACATCCGGAAGTTCATTTACAGGAAGATGTAAAAGTACAGAAGACATATATCCCGCAAATACACTGATAGCCCTATTCTCAGCGGATGAAGGATTTTTCATTTCTTTTTCAAGACATTCCTGAATCTCCCTCATCCCTTTTCTGGAAGCAACTGCTCTGCCAAGTGTCATATTAGAATATACATATAACAGGCAGGATGACATCTTCAGTTTTATATTATGGCTCACCAGGTAACGTTCTGCTATATGACTGCATTTTTCTGCCTGTCCGGTAAAATAATAATATTCAGCACGTGCAATCTCCTGAAAATCCCTGTCTTCAAAACCAGCTACTATCTTATTCGCTTCACCCGGTTGAAACGATGAATTGATCAACGGAAGGATAGTATACTCACTCATGATTATGCACCTCCAACAATTTCTTACAAATAACTTTTATACTCAGCATAAGATTATCTCCTTTCCGAATATTTTACCTGAATTATTCATGAGCATATAAAAATGCTCAATACTGCAAATCCTTGAAACAGTTTCCTTGAATTCAATCGAATCATCCCCAAAAAGTACAGACTACCCCCTGTGAAACTTGATTAAGTTACTTTGGAACTGTCAAGGTACATTAATAGTTTCTATTCCAACTGTACAAACAGCTGATGGATATTTGCCAATGTCCTGTAGAACTCCTTTTTATAAGGACAGCTGCTACACAGTTTAAATGTGATAGCTCTTGCTGAATGGATTGCCCTTGCAGCAATCTTTATTAGCTTTAAGCGAATGGTGTCCACCTGTTGCTTCCGCATACTGGCTGGCAGTACCAGTCGCCTGAACCAATTGAATAGGTTGTAGGCAAGCATATGAAGTCTCATACGGTTTGCATTTACTATTTCGGAATGACTGCTTACAGCAGCAAAGTCAAATTCACTTTTGCTTTCCTTAATGAAGTTTTCCATCTTGCCCCTGCCACAATAAAACTGGATGATCTGATAAGGTTCCATATCCATGTTTGTAACAATAAAAGTGTACATGTGTGTCAGCTGTCCGTATGGTTTCTCAATTTTGAAAACTACACGTCTTGGATATTTCCATGAACCTGCCTGATACATAAATTCGCCATAAGTTACTGCATAGCTGATCTGATCCTTTTGAGTGGCTTGGTACAAATCTTCCTCTTTATCTGAAGCCAGGGCAATGAGTGCGAGATTCTGTTTTAAACGGATAGCATAGGAGCACCCATTACTCTCACAGGTTTCATAAAGTTTTGGGGAAGAGAATCCGCTGTCGCCACGAAGATAAATTTTAATGCCCCTTTCCAGGTAGTCCTGAAAAATAGATTCCATAAGTTTATCTGCCCCATTGCTGCAATGGAGCGTTCCATCTCGGAGTTCCGCTTTTTATCAGGTCTCCAGTCAGTCCGTCATAGCATAGTAATGGATGATATCCATGTGCCTGATAATGGAAGTTGAATCCTTCTCCTTCCTGCCTGCCATAAGTACCAAAAAGAGTGCTGTCTAAATCCAGAAGCACATGCTCCGGACATTTTATGGAATAAATGATATCCCTAAGATTTTTATCAATGTCATCAAACTGTACCAGAGTATCTTCATCCATACGGTTGAAAAATCTTGATAATGTTGGCTGCGATGCCAGACTTTCTTTATCAAGAATGACATTGAAAACAGGATCCAGAGTTAGTTCATCCGCACAGTCATCCTGAAAATATGCAGAGATGATCTGATAGATCATCTGTAATAAGTTTTCATTGTCTTTGTGAAACCGGATAGACTTATCATTGGTTTAAACTTTTTTTGATCAGCTTTGTAAAGCCGATCTTTGCAGCGAATTCTTTTATCAAAAGAAGACCTGCATCGGAGGATAGATCACCTCCATCAAAAGTTATTTTAATTTGCCTATTGCTTTGAAGTGAAAAGGTGTTTACAAAATAAATATATATAATTACGGTTGGAATTTGTACTTTATTTATTTTCACCTATTATTTTAGCATACCTTAATTTTTTGATAAATATTTTGGCTAAATTCACCATAAATGTTGCTAGATAAGTAAATGACATCATATATATCAATATTAGATCTAGGATTGAGTTGTAAAGAAGGTTGAGGTGCCTGTTATGACTCAAAGATCCAGATTGATCGATAGGATATCCAGTATTCCCGAAAATAGAATTCATCCTGTATACGATGAGATTTATCCGATATTGAAACAAAATCTTACAGATAATGATAAACCAATTACCATTGTTTGCTGTCCTCATTGTGGTTCGGTTTCTATTAAGAAAAATGGCAATTATAATGGTAAACAGCGGTATTTTTGCAAAGATTGTCATAAGAGTTTCAGCATGAATACAAATACGTTTTTGTTTCATAACCGCATACCAGAAAATCTGTGGCTCCAATTTATTGACTATGAATTGTCCGGTATAGCGCTTCGACATGAAGCACATTTTCTTGGCTTGAGCATTCACACTTGTTTTCGCATAAGGTACACGGCCTGAAAACATGCCCAGATATAGTAAAAAACGTGGCAATGGATCCGCTTATTCCGGAATTAGCCATCATAAAGTTTGTATCGTATCCGCAATAGACAGTCAGGATAACATGTTCTTGAATATCGTCGGTCTAGGTGTGGAGACCTTTGAAAAATATAAGGACTGTAAATACAAATTTGATGATCCTGAACTCATCGTTGCTGATTCTAAACCATGCATTCGCTTGTTTGCGAACGATCTAGGTGTAGAGATTGATCAAATCAAAACAGATCCTAGAGTCAAACGATATACAACAGATCTGGGCAATCATCTAGGAGATCTCAATCAACTGGATGCAGAGATCACATCCTTGATAGCCCGAACCCATGGTTGTGCTACAAGGTATTTTCAACAATACCTTGATTTCATCACGTATCGAAAGAAAACCATGTACGATATCGATAGAGATAAAGTTGCCAAATATGTATTTGATGATATACGGCAAACAAAAGCATATAAAGAGGAAGAGCTTGTATATGCAGAACTGCCAATTTCACTGAAGGATGCCTATAATGAATATCGTTATGGAACATTTGCTTAAAACAGTCTAGCAACAAATAAAGTTAATTTAGCGAATATTTTTGTGCATATCTTTCTTTTTGTCTATCTCTATACTCTAAAAAAGCACAGCTTCCATAACCGAAAGTTGTGCTCTTTTTTTATGATGCCGGATATAATTCAAAATACTTTTCTAATACAGTAGGAACCACATCATACGTACATGTATTTTCCGATAGGCTTTGTAAGTTGACAGTTGATGTTGGTGCTACACACGCAAACGATACCGTTGGATTTTCATATGGTGCATACCCTACAAAGGCGGCTGTTGTCCATTGATTGACCTCGGCTGTACCAGTCTTACCAGCAACTTCTACATCCATATTCTGTAGATCATCACTTGCATTACCCTCCGAAACAACCGCTCGGAAACCTTGTTGGACACGATTCAAATACGCCTTGTTCTTTTCAGGTAACGTGCTCTTTAAGACACCTCCACCTGTTTGAATGACTTGATCACTATTGACTTCTTTGATGTATTTCATCAAACTTGGCTGATACATCTTACCACCTGTCGCAATGGTTGATACATATTCCATCAACTGTACGGGTGTATACATATCCATCTGACCAATCGCATAGTTTAGAAGCATACCTGGTTCAAAGCCAACACCCATGTACCCACTCACTTCATCAGGTACATCCAGACCGGTCTTATTGCCTAAACCAAACATCGAATAATACGATCGCATCTTGTTCAAGGTACCGGTGACATCATTGATATGGAGCGATTCACCTTCCTTATACGTATCTCCACCGAGTCGAATCGCAATGTTGGACATATAAACGTTACTTGATACAGCCAATGCCTGAATATCATCGACCGGACCATGATCTTCATAACTACTGAATTCCTGACCACCAATATTCATTGTCTGGTCAACGATGATCTCGCCCGGTTTCACAGCGCCTTCACTCAAACCCATATAAACCGTAGCTCCTTTGACACTGGAACCTGGATTGGCCAGTGATGCATAACAACCCGACGCAAAATACGTCATTTTCCCAGAATCCAAATCTTTCTGATAACCCGACATTGCCAGTACTGATCCTGAATTTGGATCCATCATACACATAAATAGCGTTGAGAAATTCTCACGATTGGTCGAACCACCTTTTTCTTGTAGGACAGATTTCACGGTTTCATCTAATTTTTGCTGCAAATCAATATCAATGGATAAATACACATCATCCCCCTTGACAGCAGATTGTACAACCGTTTTCTTTGCCAAGCCATTGGAATCATACGTGATCTTTGAAACTTGTGCTTGACCCGCTAAAACATCATTGTATTCATATTCCAAACCGGATTTTCCAACGGTTGCATTATATTGGAAACCACGTTGCAAATAATAATTCGCATTTTCGGATGGTAATCCTTGAGTACTTGTAGAAACTGTTCCCAATACATCCGAGAGCGTTTCACCATAGGGATACTCGCGTTTCCAGCCACCAAAATCGACATCAAAACCGGGAAAATCACTCTTATGTTCTACTAAGTAAGCGACATCGTCATCGCTTACATCTTCCAAGATCACATTTTCTTGTCCGGTAGAAGCATTTTCGGTCATGCGTTGATAGATGACTGCAATCTTTAATTGCTTATCCGACATTTCTTTGAGTTGTTTTTTGCCAATTCGCTTCATCAATATCTGATGACGGCGCGTTTCAGCATTCGTTCCCCATAATCCCGATTTATACGCATTTAATTCTGATTTTGTCAATAAATTATTAGCAGCATATTCGGAATTGGATGGAGATAAAAACGATTTCCACGTAATATAGGCTTCTTTTTTATCCGTTTCAGAAAAATCATCTGTATCAATCTTAAATACTTCGACCAAACGTTTCGCATATAATTTATAATCTTCACTCGACATATTATTGGGCGATGTATATACAATATTATGACTGACCACGGTTTTGGCTAACACCCGTCCTTTACAATCGTAAATCTGACCACGTGGTGCATTCACATATTGACGAATTGATGTATAATCATCTTTTTTCTGTACATAATCAT